>NZ_JAKCFI010000017.1 GCF_021412625.1 Myxococcus stipitatus
ACGCAGGCAGCGTGAACACTCGCTCACCTGCCCAGCGCGGTGACGAGTTGGGCCACGTACTCGACGTCGGCGCCCACGGGGAACCGCAGCCGGGCTCCGCTGGCCAGCACCACCTCGAGTTGCACGGGACTCTCCCGCGCGACGGCCGCCACCTCCACCGGCAACAGGCGCACCGCAGGGGCCTTCCGGGCGCGCTGGCGTCGGCGCCGGTACACCCACGACTGCAACGTGCTCAACCGCAGCCCTCTCTGCGCGGAGAACTCTTTCTGCGTCAGTCCGCTCGTCTCGAACGCCTCGGCGACCTGGAACCACTCCTGCTTCTCACCCGGCTTCGACATTCCGGCCAGGGTCCACCACGACGGCTACCCCGGCAATTCCTCCCGCCACGTCGCTCGCCGGACGGTTACCGCTGGGCCGCAAGAACTTCCTCTTCGTCGGGCACGAGGCCGCTGGCGAGAATCTCGCGGGGCTCTACGCGCTGGTCGCTACCTGCGAGGCCAACGGCGTCAACCCCGAGATGTACCTGGCCGACGTCCTGCTCCGCGTGCAGACACATCCCAACTCGCGCATCGCGGAGCTGCTTCCTCACGAGTGGAAGCGCTCGCAGACCACCGGTCCGCCCGAGTCACGTCTCCAGACCAATCCCTGAACACCCCTCCGGTCGCGGCGTCCGCCGGGCACGGACCTCGTCCATCTTCAACTGCTCACGCCACGTCGCTGACCGGACGGATACATTTCGTCTGCGGCGAATGATATTCGGAGGTAGGCGCTGTTCACGTATTCCGTGAAGAATGTCGTGAGCGGGGAGTGGGAGTCGAAGCTGATACGTGTCCATGAGCCTGGCTCTGGGTTGGCCATCCAGGAGGGGGCCTGGTCAACTCCACCGCTTCACCGAGCCAAAGAGTTTATGAGGTGGCGGTCTCGAGTCTGGAACCCGACTCCTCCGTGGCTTCGCACTATGATCCGGACCTCGGGTTGGTGCTCTTCGCGAGGAACAGGTGGCCGATCAGTGGTGGCTTTCGGCCTGTGGTGCGGGTCGTCTATCGAGATGCGGTTGCTGGTGGTGGAATGGGGAGCTCTGATGTTGTTGAGTTCTCCGGGTATGACCCGTCCGCGCAGCTCCATCGAACGATGTATGGAGTCATGGCCCGGCTGTGCGGGGCCGCAGGGACCAAGTCTGCGTTGACTCGACATACATCGAAGGGGCGACACCGCCTCAATGAATTGAGGGCGGGGCTTGAGGCTGCTGAGGACGGAGCACCGCAGAGGGTTGGCGGTGGTGTGCTAGAATAGACCTCGCCAGGGACACCTCGCGGCGCCCCCTCCGGCTTGAAGGGAGCATCTTTGGCTGCTTTCATCTGACCATTGAGGCGATCAGCCCGATGCCTTTTTGGGAGCTGATTGTGCGACCGCCTCAAGAGATGGCAGAGCTTTCTTTTGCCCCTTTAGGCCTGCCGACTTGTTGGCGAGCTTCTGGTCGAATTTTTGAAGGAATTTTGGCGACCTGAGTGCTGAGCGAACACTGCGGTACTCAGTAGTGTCGAAGGTGTCGATTGAAATGTTGATGTATTCATCCAAGCCGCGCAAGACGTACTTCTTGGTCGCGTTTTTGAATTGCTCTGTCGTCATTGCATTCAAGGATAGCCGAGGAGCAGGCGTGTGGAGGTCCTGGATTAGCTTGAATGCGGCGTGAATAGTCCAATAAGTCCCCGCGACGCCGAGTAGGGCGGTAAGAACTTTGTCAGCGTCGCCTTGTTTGGTCAGATCGGCAAGTCGCTCTTGGCGTGCTTCGTCGGCCTGCAATCCGAGTGTCCATGCTAGATAGACGTCCTCCGACGTGATGGCGTGGGGGAAAATATCGGGGTAGTATCGATCAAAGAGTTCCGACTTTTCTCTGACAGCCGCAATCAGAGTGGTGCTCTGTCGGGAAGCCAAGAACTGTGCAATTCGGTCAAGTGCAATTACCTCGTCGCCTTTGGGGCGTGAACGTCGAGTCTCGGGTTTGGGGGCGTAGTCAATGTTTATTTTGGAGAATATGTTTCGAAGGTTTTCTTGGATTTTGTCAGCGGCGCGTACGGTCCAAATTTTGACTGCATTTTGAGTGTTGTTGAACCTTACGATGTCGCCGATTACGCCTTGGTTGGCGGCAACCAGTCGAGTGAGTACTTTTGCGTCTTTAGGGGCACCGGCTTTGAAGAGTGAGACGGTTGTTTGGCATCCGTTGACAATGCTGAAGCGAGTTATTTTGAAGTCGCCATCTTTCTTGATCTGCTTGGCGGTGTCTGCGACAATTGTGATTCCGTTGTTGAGCGCCCAGAACTTGCCGGGGACATTCTTTGCGGTTTCTACGATTTGCTCGTTGATGCCGCCTTTTCGTGTCCCGAGAAACAGGCGGACATTGCGCGAAAAGAGGTGGTCTCCATGTGATTTATAGAGTCGAGCCAGTTCCGACGCGGCTACACTTCCGACCCATGCGTGTCCGTATTCGCCTTCCGTTTCGAAGTACTTCCCGTCTTCGAATTGGAGTGTGTCTTCAGGAACGCTTCTGGAGCCAGCCTTTGCACTGCGAAATCGCTCAAGGACGATCCCTTGGTGGTCGTAGAAGAAGCGATATGGGTCAAAGCGACCGCTTGATTCTAGTGCTTGAAGTGACCGCGAGATCTGGTCCGATTTGATTGCGAGGCTCACTGTGCCTATGAGCACTTCGAATGATTCGATGTGCTCTTGTGCCTCCTCGGCTGCGGTTGCAAGCTCGGGGCGGCCCGCGATCCTGAAAAATTCAGGTTTATCTATGTTTGGGATGGCGGTGGCTAGGCTGTCCCACTTGCTTTTGGGGGTCGCGCTCTTGGCGTTTTTGGGGTAGTGTGCTTGAAGGATAATGATTCGTTCATTGACCTGATCAGTGTAAAGGAGGTCGACGCCTTGATCTTCTCCTCCATCGAGAGCAGCTGCCTCTAGTGCATCATCTTCGTCGACGTCGAGCATGTTTATGGCATACCATGCTGCGAATGCTCGCTCTGGAGTGATGCCTGCTCTTCGTGCTAGCTCGGTGACTGATTCGCGAATTTCCAAGGTGAGGTCATCGTTATTGGTGCCGATTTTTGCTGTGTCGTCAGCTGCCTTCGCCATTTCTCCTCCTGTCTAGATGTGTTGTTTGTCTGGATGTTGGTGCTCCTATTGATGATTTGGCGACCAGTCTCCTTCTGTCAATTCGCGTTGCGCCAAGATGTATTCGTTTGTGGGGGGCGCGGTTGGATGGGCTGGGTCGTTGTCGACCCATTTGCAAAATGATCGTTGGTCCCAACTTCTCCCTGGCGATGCGGCACGCAGTGAAGGGACGTCTGCCCTTTGGGCGCAACAGACGCTCAAGAATTGGGAGAATGGCACTTGGGCCTTGGATCCCTTGGGGTAGGGGCTGTCGCGCCGATGGTTCTCGATGGCCTTTGTGGTTTGCCGCTGCCGGACCCATGGATGCCCCGGAGTGCCCAGGCAGTGATTCCGGTGATGCGCTCGCGTGGACATCACTGAACACAATTGGACCAGCCGGCTGGGTTGAGTGGGGACGCAACCCCTCGGAAGTATTGGCGGTAGAGCACGAGAATCGAACTCGCCAGGGACGCCTCTCGGCGCCCCTCACCGGTTTTGAAGACCGGGCCAGCCACCAGGTCCGGAGGCTCTACCGCCCGCGATTAGTGCCGGCGGACCCGGTACGCGTCAACGCCTGGCCCGCGCGGGCTTCCCACCCTTCAACCCCGGCAATCCATACACGAGCGTCTCCACCAGCGACGCCTGGAGCGCATCCGCCGTGGTCTCCTGGAACGCGGCGCACGTGAGTTTCAGGCTCACGATGCCGTGCAGCCCCGCCCACGTCACCTCCGCGAGCCGCGTGGGACTCGCGTCCTCCGCCAGCCGTCCCGCGGCCTTCAAATCCTCGAACACCCCCGCGAGCAGCGCGAACGAGCGCGGCCCCGCGCCGTCCGGCGCGTCACGGAAGAGCTCGGTCGACAGCCTGGCGTCCTCCAGGAAGATCAGTCGGTACGTTTCCGGGTGCTCCAGCCCGAACCGCACATAGGCTGCGGCCATCGCCATCAGCCGCTCCAGCGGGTCCTTCACCCGAGCCCCGGGCTCCAGCGCCGCCAGGAACTCGCCGAAGCCCCGCACGCACAGCTCCCGCGCAATCGCGTCCCGGTTCTCGAAGTGCAGGTACAGCGTCGCCGGCGCGTACTCCACCGCGTCCGCCAGCTTCCTCATCGACAGGGCGCCGAAGCCCTCCTTCACCACCATCTCCCTCGCCACCCGCAGGATCTGCTCCCGCAGCTCCGCCCGCTGCCGCTCCTTGCGTTCCGAAATCCCCATCACCCCACCGTAGGACTTGACCTTTCGAACGGCCACCAATAAATGAACGGCGTTCACTGAACGGTGTTCGCAAAAATCCCACCGTTCGCACATGGGAGCACGACATGGCAGGCAAGGTGGCATTGTTCGGAGCGTCGGGCGTCATCGGGCAGAGCGTCGCGCAGGCCCTGCGCTCCCAGGGGCGGCCGTACCGGGTGGTGGGGCGCTCGCGGCGCTCACTCGAGGCGGAGTTCGGCGCGGACCCGCTGGCGGAGGTGGCCACCTGGAACCCGGATGACCCGGCCTCGGTGCGAGCGGCGGCGCGGGGCGTGGATACGCTCATCTACATGGTGGGCGTGAACTACTGGCAGTTCCACCTCCACCCGGAGCTGATGCGCAAGACGCTGGACGGCGCCATCGCCGAGGGCGTCCAGCGCGTGCTGCTCATCGGCACGGTGTACCCGTACGGCCTGCCCCAGGCCCCCTCCGTGAAGGAGGACCACCCCCGCGAGCCCCACACCTTCAAGGGGCGCATGCGCAAGGCGCAGGAGGACCTGCTGCTCGCCGAGGACGCCGCCGGCCGCATCCACGGCACCATCCTCCGCCTGCCCGACTTCTACGGCCCCGGCGTCGAGCGCAGCTTCCTGCACCGCGCCTTCCTCGCCGCGCTCGACGGCAAGCGCGCCAGCCTCATCGGCCCCATCGACCCGCCGCACGAGTTCGTCTACGTGCCCGACGTGGGCCCCGTCGTCACCGCCCTCATGGACGAGCCCCGCGCCTATGGCCGCGCGTGGAACCTCGCCGGCGCCGGCGTCACCAGCCAGCGCGCGCTCGTGGACGAAATCTTCCGACAGGCCGGCCACCCCCCGAAGGTCATGACGATGGGGAAGGGGATGGTGCGCCTGGCGGGCCTGTTCGACCCGTTCATGCGCGAACTGGTGGAGATGCTCTACCTGCTGAAGACGCCCGTCCTCATGGACGACTCCGACCTGCGCGGCCTGCTCGGCCACGTGCACAAGACGCCCTACGCCGAGGGCATCCGCCAGACGTTGGCCGCCCTGCGAGAGCAGCGCGCCGCCAACCTCAGTCCAGCCCCCGCTGCCACAGGTCGTCCTCATCCAGCCCCATGAGGTGACCGACCTCGTGCATCACCGTGATGCCAATCTGCTCGATGAGCTCCTCGCGCGTCCGGGCGAAGCGCTCCAGGTTCTTCTGGTACAGCACGATGGACGCGGGGAAGTCGACGTACGTGTCCATCACGCTGCGCTCGCCCACGGCCAGGCCCCGGAAGACGCCGAGGATACACGGGGACAACGGCGGCTCCTGCCCCAGCAGGTCCTCGTCGGACGGGATGTCCTCCACGGCGATGGTGACGTTGTCCAGGTACTGCTTGGCGTGCTGGGGCAGCGCCTTCACCGCGTCCTCCACCGCCCGGTCGAACTCCGCCTCCGCCAGCTCCACCGGGGGAGGGAACTCCTCGGGCGCCAGGTGCTGCGCCCGGGCGAAGCGCCGCCTCGCCTCCGCGCCGTCCCCGCGCCGCTCGGCCAGCAGCCCCAGGTAGTGGTGCGCCCAGGGCACGTCCGCCGAGTCCTTCAGGAGCGCCTCGAACGCGGCCTGCGCCTCCTCGAAGCGGCACAGCTCGAACAGGGCGATGCTCCGCTCCAGGCGCGCGTCCACCGAGCGCGGCATGTGCGACAGCGCCGCGTCCAGACTCACCAACGCCCGCGCGCACTCACCCACCTGGTTGAGCCCCAGGCCCTCCAGGAGCAGGAACTCGTAGAGCATCTCCACGTCGTCCTCGCGCTGCGCCAGGCGCTTGCCCCGCGCGCACAGCCCCAGGCCTTCCTCCACCGCCTCCCGGTCATCCTCCGTGCGGCACATCAGGATGTCTGCCGCCCCGAGCAGGATTTCGAGGTCCTCCGGGGCCACTCGCAGCGCCTGTCCATAGGCCTGACCGGCCTCCTCCAGCCGCCCCAGCTCCGTCAGGGCCGCCGCCCGGAAGTGGAGGGCCTCGGGCAGCTCGGGGGCGTCCGAAAGAAGACCGTCCGCCCGCTCCAGCGCCGCCTCGAAGTCGCCCGCCTCGAAGGCGTCCGTGATCGCCTCCAGTCGCGCCTTCGGGGCCCCCGTCCCCGGTCGCTTCGCCGTCCGCTTCTCCATGGCCCGGCTCATAAGAAGCCCCGCTGTGCGTTGTCAACGACGGGGACGGCTGTTACGTTCCGCGACCCGTACTGGCGCGGCCCTCCGTCCCGTGAACATCCTTGTCGTCGACGATGACCTCGAGCTGTGCACCATGCTCTCTCGCTTCCTGGAGATGCATGGCTACACGGTCTACTCGGCGGCTGACGCCCTCCAGGCACTCGACATCCTCGAGCGCAACCAGGTGGGCATGGTCATCACCGACTACATCATGCCCCACCTGGACGGCATCTCCTTCACGGAGATGCTGAAGGCCGACCCCCGCTTCCAGGCCGTTCCGGTGCTCCTCATGACGGCCAGCACCGACGGCAACGTCACCGACAAGGGCCTGCGCAAGGGCGTGGCGCTGACGCTCTACAAGCCCCTGGACATGGGACAGCTCCTGACGCTCGTCCGCTTCGCCGAGTAGCTGGCCACCCGCCCCTCCAAAGGGGGCCCGCGGGCGTTCGCTCGCCCACAGGTCCGCCCTTCCTGGTTGACATCACCGCCCCGGCCCTTATGTTGGCGCTCGCCATGGCCGAGTGCTAACGGCCTGCGTTGTACCCACAAAAATTCCATGTAACATCAGGAGGTTACGATGGCAGCGAAGGAGATCTTCTTCCATCAGTCCGCGCGCGAGGCCATCCTGCGCGGTGTCCGCACGCTGGCGGACGCGGTCGCGGTGACGCTCGGTCCCAAGGGCCGCAACGTGGTCATCGAGAAGAGCTTTGGTTCGCCCACGATCACCAAGGACGGCGTCACCGTCGCCAAGGAGATCGACCTCGAGAACAAGTTCGAGAACATGGGCGCGCAGATGGTGAAGGAGGTCGCGTCGAAGACCTCCGACAAGGCGGGTGACGGCACCACGACGGCGACGGTGCTGGCGCGCGCCATCTACGAGGAGGGCCTGAAGCTGGTGGCCGCTGGCCACAGCCCCATGGACCTCAAGCGCGGCATCGACAAGGCGGTCGAGGTCGTCGTCGAGGAGCTGAAGAAGCTCTCCAAGCCGACGTCCGACAAGAAGGCCATCGCCCAGGTCGGCACCATCTCCGCCAACGGTGACGAGACCATCGGCACCATCATCGCGGACGCGATGGAGAAGGTGGGCAAGGAGGGCGTCATCACCGTCGAGGAGGCCAAGGGCCTGGAGACGACGCTCGACGTGGTGGAGGGCATGCAGTTCGACCGCGGCTACGTGTCGCCGTACTTCGTGACGAACCGCGAGCGCATGGAGGTCGTGCTCGACGACCCGTACATCCTCATCAGCGAGAAGAAGATCTCCTCGATGCAGGACATGATCCCCATCCTGGAGCAGGTCGCCCGCTCGGGTAAGCCGCTGCTCATCATCGCCGACGACATCGAGGGCGAGGCGCTGGCGACCCTGGTGGTGAACAAGATCCGCGGCGTGCTGAACGTGGCCGCGGTGAAGGCGCCGGGCTTCGGCGACCGCCGCAAGGAGATGCTCAAGGACATCGCCACGCTGACGGGCGGCGAGGTGGTCAGCGAGGACCTGGGCCACAAGTACGAGAACCTCACGCTCAACGACCTGGGCCGCGCCAAGCGCATCACGGTGGACAAGGACAACACCACCATCGTCGACGGCAACGGCAAGAAGGCGGAGATCGACGGGCGCATCAAGCTGATCCGCTCGCAGATCGACACGGTCACTAGCGACTACGACCGCGAGAAGCTCCAGGAGCGTCTGGCGAAGCTGGTGGGCGGCGTGGCGGTCATCAACGTCGGCGCGGCCACCGAGACGGAGATGAAGGAGAAGAAGGCCCGCGTCGAGGACGCGCTGCACGCGACCCGCGCGGCCGTCGAGGAGGGCATCGTCCCTGGCGGCGGCGTGGCCTACCTGCGCGCGCTGGACGCGCTGGCGAAGCTGAAGCCGGGCGGTGAGCAGGACTTCGGCGTGGAGATCATCCGCCGCGCCATCCAGGAGCCGCTGCGGAAGATCGCCTCCAACGCGGGCGTCGAGGGCGCGGTCGTCATCAACAAGGTCCGCGAGGGCAAGGGCGCGTACGGCTACAACGCGCGCACCGACGTCTACGAGGACCTGGAGAAGGCCGGCGTCATCGACCCGACGAAGGTGGAGCGCACCGCGCTGCAGAACGCCGCCTCCGTCGCCTCGCTGCTGCTGACCACCGAGGCCATGGTCGCCGAGCGCCCGAAGGGCAAGGCCAAGGCTGGCGCTGGCGCCGGCATGCCGGACTACGGCGGCGACGACATGGAGTACTGAGCCGCTCCTCGCGGCTCGCTCACGCGTCCCGGGCACCGCTCGGGACGCGCTGGGTGACACGGCCCCGGATGCCTCTCCTCGAGGCTTCGGGGCCGTCGTCTTTTCCGGACCGGGACGCGCGGGGAGGGGAGGGGACTACGGCACGCGGCCCACGGCGCCGCCCGTGCCGCTCTCCTGCGAGGTGTAGAGCAGCGTCTCGCCGTCCACGAGCAGCCCACCGGGCCCCGTGCCCTGGGGGCCCACCTCGTCGAGGGTGGTCGTGTCGCAGCCTCCGCGGATGCGCTGGAGGAAGCCCGGGCTCTGGGCCACGGTCTCCTTGAAGTACACCGCGCCCCGGAACCACACCGGGAACAGGGGCCCCCGGAGTCCGTCCGCGAGCAGCACGGGCTCGCCCCCGGCTCTGGGCAGCTTCCACACCTTCCCGGTACCGCCGCCGCCCTCGGTGACGAGGAAGTGCGTGGGCGTCAGCTCCAGCGACGTCCCGGCGGTGATGCTCGTGACGACGCGCTCGGCGGGCGAGTTGCCGTCGAGCGCGACGCGATAGAGGCCCGGTTCGCTGCCTCCGCTGACGAGGAACCACACCGTCTCCCCGTCGACGCGGGCGGCGCGCACCTGCGCGTTCAGGGGGCTCTCGTAGAGGACGAGCGACGAGGGCGCGGCGCCCACCGTGTCGACGCGGACGAGCCGCTGCCTGCCCGTGGCCACCACCACCACGTCGCGGCCCGACAAGCGCGCGGTCCTCACGTCCGTCCCGCCCACGGTGACGTTGTTCACCGACGCCTCGATGGGGAGCATTCCGCGCTCGCCCGTGGCCTTGTCCACGCGCCACAGTCCCCCCTGGTCCAGCACGTAGACGTTCTTCGCGTCCACCGCGATGGCGTCCGGTGAATAGAGCCCCTTGGTCAGCGTCGTCACCTCGCCGCTGCCGCGAGACAACCGGAGAATCTGTCCCTCGCCGCTCTCCGGCTGCGGGCGCAGCGAGTGCGACTCGGAGATGTAGATGTCGGTCGCGTCCACCGCCAGGCGCCTCGGGTTGTTCAGGCCCGGCACCAGCACCGCCCCGGGCTCGCGCGCGGGCTCCTCGCAGTGGCCCGCGTCCTCCTCGCCCGTGCTGCCCCCGTCCTCGCCCGAGGTGCCGCCGTCATCTCCCGTGGAGCCCCCGTCCTCGCCCATGCTTCCGCCGTCGTCTCCGGAGGAGCCCCCATCGGGCGTGCCCCCTCCGTCCCCACCATCCACCGAAGCGCTCGCGTCCGGCCCGCCCTGCGCGGGGGGCTTGTCGGAGGAGCACGCCACCACGAGCAGCAGGAAGGACAGGAGCGCGAGTCTCATGGGACGCCTTTCTTGAACGCGCGACTCAGCTCGCGGCTGAGCGCCGTGGTGTCGGACAGGAGCTTGGGGAGGCAGGCGGCGGCCCCCGCGCGCAGGGACTCCAGCGCGGTCTCCATGGTGAGGTGTTCGGCCAGTACGACGAAGGGCGCCCCCTGGGCGAGCGCCTTGCCCAGCTCCAGCGCCTTGCGTCCGTACGCCGGCGCGAAGTCCCAGCTCACCACCACGCCCGCGGGCGGCTCCAGCGCGATGAGCTCCGCGGTGGGCAGCACGCGGGCCTCCAGGCCGGCCAGCTCCAGCGCCTCGGCGATCTGCGCCGCGGTGGTGGGGTTGTCCTCGAGGACGTCCACGCGCCGGGCCGCGGGCGCCGCGGTGACGGACGGGGGCGGCGCGGCCAGCGTCGCGCGCAGCAGCGTGCGCACCTCGCGGATGTCGTCGAAGGGCTTGAGCAGGTAGTCCACCACGCCCAGCTCCAGCGCCTGCTGCGTCGTCACCAGCGACGGGTAGCCCGTCATGAGGATGACGCGCGAGGTGGAGTAGAGCCGCCGGGCCTGCTGCGCCAGCTCCAGGCCGGACAGGCCGGGCAGGTTCTTGTCCGTGACGATGAGGTCCACGGGCGCCTCGCGCAGCAGGTCCAGCGCCTCCTCGCCGCTGGCCGCCTCGATGACCTCGCACTCCTTGCCCATCAGGTCGCGGAACACCATGCGGATGATGGTCTCGTCGTCCACCACCAGCAGGCGCTGGCGGCGCGGCGGCGCGACGTCCGTGGGCGGGAAGAGCACGCGGAACACCGTGGCGGGCGGAGGCACGTCCCGCAGCGTCCCCTGCGGGGCGAGGCCAATCTGCGCGTGGTGCTCCTGGGCGATGCGCCGGCACACCGCGAGCCCCAGCCCCGTGCCGCGTTTGCTGGCGGTGACGTACGGCTCGAAGATGCGCTCGCGCAGCTCGTCGGGGATGCCCGGGCCCCAGTCGGCCACGTAGAGCACCGGGTGGGCGCCATCGCGCGTGAGCACCACCTTCACCCGGCCTCGCCCCGCCATGGCGTCGCGGGCGTTGTTGAGCAGGTTGAGCGTGAGCTGCTCGATGAGCCGCGCGTTGCCCTGGATGGTGATGTCCTCGGGGGCCTCCACCTCCAGGGAGATGCGCGCCGAGTCGGGGTTGACGCTGAAGAGCTTCGCCGCCGCCCAGATGGGGGCCGCGAGCGACAGGCGCTGCTGGGGCGCGTGCCGCTCGCTCGCCAGGCGGATGTAGTCGGAGACGATCTGCTCCATCCGCTCCACCTGCGCGAGCAGCAGGCGCAGCGGGCCGGTGGGGCCGCCGCCGTCCTCGGCGAGCAGCTGTGCGTAGGCCTTCACGCCGAGCAGGGGCTGGCGCAGCTCGTGGAGCACCTCCGCGGCGAGCTGGACCGAGTGTGCTCCCGTGCGTTGCAGGGCCGCCGCCGCGGCGCGCGCGGCCGGGAGGTCTCCCGCGTCCAGGGCCTGGAGCAGTTGAGCGAGCGGCGCCGGAATCTCCATGGTTCGGAGCATGGCGGAGGCGGCCTCTCCCACGCAACGCACCCGGAGGGATTCCGTTGACCGGGGCCTCCGGCGCGCGGATGCTGGCCGCGACCTTTCGCGCCGTCCAGCCGCTGGACGACGCCGCCCGGCCTCGGGAGGGCCTTCATGCCGCAGACCGACCCGTTCCACTCCTTGGTGCCCCGGAAGATGACCGACACGGAGCTGGCCCGCTCCATCCGGCTCAACATCGAGGCGGAGCTGGACGCCATCAACCTCTACGCCGCGCACATTGACGCCACCGACAACGAGGAGGCCAAGGCCGTCCTGCGCCACGTCATGGACGAGGAGCGCGAGCACGCCGCGCTGTTCTGGCAGCTCATCGCCCGGCTGGACCCCGAGCAGGCCCAGCACGCCCAGGAGGCGGTGGAGAAGTTCAAGCTCATCATCTCCGGCGCCCCGCACGAGTCCGTCGAAGCGGTGGGCAAGGAGGGCGCGTCGTCCTCCGCCGAACCCGAGCCGGCCGTCGCCAAGCGGCTGACCGTGGGCAGCCTGCGCCCGTAGCGACTAGGCCGCGCCGGTGCTCCCCTGGCGGCGCTCCGCCGGGGGGGCCTCCAGGTCCTGCGCGGCCATGTAGACGACGTTCCGGGTGCCCCGCTTGCCGCGGTACATGGCCCGGTCGGACAGGTCCAGCAGCGTGGCCTTGTCGCGGGCGTGTTCGGGGAAGCTGGCCACGCCGATGCACGTGGTGAGCTTGAGCGACAGCCCCTCGCGCGCCAGGAAGTGGTGCGTCTCCATGGTGCGCCGGATGCGCTCGGCCACCTTGAGGGCGCCGCCCGAATCCGTGCCGCGCAACAGCACCACGTACTCGTCGCCGCCGTAGCGCGCGACGACGTCCGGATCCCTCACGCAGCCCTTCACCACGCGCGCCGTCTCCACCAGCAGCTTGCTGCCCACGAGGTGGCCGTATGTGTCGTTGATGGACTTGAAGTGGTCCAGGTCCAAAAAGAGCAGGCTGAAGGGGCGCTCGGTCTGGAGCGCGTCGCGCACCTCCCGGTCCAGGACCAGGTGCAGGTAGCGCGTGTTGAACAGGCGGGTGAGGTCGTCGACGTACGCCAGGTCCTCCACCGCGGCGAAGCGGTCGAGGTTGCGCAGCGCCAGCGTCCAGTTGCGCACCAGGTAGCTGGCCGACTCCGCGGCCCAGTCCGTGTTCGGCCCCTTGAAGAAGAGCACCGCGTGGCCGAGCACCGCGTCGCCGTCCGCGGCGGGGAAGCTGAGGACCCGGTCGAACGGCGCGTCGAGCGACTCCAGCTCCCGGGGCGCGCGCGCGTCCTGGAGCTGCTCGCGCAGCCAGCTCACCAGCGCCTCCTCCATCCCCTCCGGCAGGCCGCGCGTGCCCTGCGCGCGCAGCCCGAGCGACGCGTCGCGCTCCAGCAGCACGACGGCGCTGGCGGAGGCCATGGCCTCCAGCGCGCTGGTGGTGGCCGTGGCCAGCTTCTCGCGGTCCAGCGTGGTGGCCAGCCGCTGGCCGGCCTCGAGGAGCGCGACGTGCCGACGCAGGGAGGCGTTCTCCTGCATCAGGTCGCGCGTGGTGAGCGCGCGCCGCACCGCGTGCTGGAGCGCCTCCGGGGCCACGGGCTTGACCAGGTATTCGGCCGCGCCGCTCTTGATGGCGCGCACCGCGGGGTCCACCTTGTCCAGCGCGGTGATGACCACCACCTCCACGCCGGGGTGGCGCTCGCGCACGTAGCGCAGCACCTCCATGCCGTCGCCGCCGGGGAGGATGAGGTCCGTCACCACCGCGTCGAAGCGGTCCATGGCGAGCGCCTGCCGCGCGTCCTGGAGCGTGGCCACCGCCGTGACGGTGTGCCCCACCGCGGTGAGGTAGTCGCCGTAGAGGGTGCGGGCGATCTTTTCGTCATCGACGAGGAGGATGCGCGCCATCTCCCGCACGGCTTACCACACCCACGGGCGGAACGCTGCTAGGGTGGCCCCCGTGCCGCCCTTCGAAAGTGGTCGTCGGCTCTGCTTGCTCGTCGAAGCCGGGGAGACCCACTATGCCGTGGAAGCCACGTCCGTCATGGAAGTGGCGATGCCTGGCGCGCATGGCAGCAACCTGCGCGGTGTGCTCGAGGTGAAGGACCTCTCCGCCCTGCTGGGGGGACCGCCCGAGGAGGGCGTGGGGATGGTGGTGGTGCTGGACGTGAGCCCCACGCTCGCGGTGCGTGTGCGTTCGGTGGTGGAGGTGGCGGACGTGGCGCGCGCGCCGTTCTTCCTGTTGCCACCGGGGTTGGCGGACTCGCTGGCGCCGCTGTCGCGGGGGGCGGTGCTGCACAAGGAGCGGCTGTACCTGGAGCTCATCGCGGAGGCGCTGCCGCACCGGGTGGGCCCCCGGGCCGCGCCCGCCTCCCCGCGCCCCGTCCACTGGGCCGAGTCCGTGCCGGAGCGCGCGCTCGTCTTCGAGTCGCAGGGTCGCCTGTTCGGCGTCCCGCTGACCTTCGTCTCCCAGGTGGTGGCGCGGGGCGAGGCCTTCAGCGTGCTGCCCGTGCAGAGCGGGCCGGTGGCCGGTATCTTTCCGCATGCCCAGGTCCTCTGGCCCATCTGTTCGGTCCCGGCGCTGCTGGGGGCGGTGCCCCAGCCGGAGCCCTTCTTCCTCCTCACGGAGCTGGCGGGACGCAACGTGGGGCTGACGGCCACGCGGGTGCTCGGCGTGCTGCAGCGCTTCGAGCCGGACGAGACGGCGGGCACCTTCCGCGTCCCCGGGTTGGCCGAGCCCGTACTGTTCCTGGACCTACAGCGCATGTTTTCTTGATCGCCCCGGAGCGCGAACCGTAAGCTGCCGGGCTTGATACCGTGCCGCGAAGCAGGTTTTCTCGCGGCCAGATTCCTCAACGAAATCAGGGGGGTGTCGATGCCCCCGAGGCCTGAACCGATGCCCAAGAATCTGCTGGTCGCCGATGACTCGCTCACCATCCGCAAGGTGATCGGCATGATTTTCGCGACCGAGGACTTCCAGGTGACCGCGGTGGACAACGGGCTGGACGCCATCGCGCGCAGCCGCGAGCTGCGTCCGGACGTCGTCCTGGCCGACGTGATGATGCCCGGCAAGAGCGGCTACGAAGTGTGCGAGGCCCTCAAGAGCGACCCGTCCACGCAGGCCATCCCGGTGGTGCTGCTGGCCGGCACCTTCGAGGCGTTCGACGAGAACCGCGCGCGCGCCGCCCGCGCGGACGACCACATCACCAAGCCCTTCGAGAGCCAGGTGCTGCTCGACAAGGTGAAGGCGCTGGTGGGGCAGAAGAGCAACACGCCGCCGGCCTCCATCGCCACGCAGGTCACCCGTCCCACCGCCGCGCCGGCGCCCACGGCCGCCGCGCCCGCCGCCCACCCCGCCGCGCCGGCCGGTGCCCGTCCGGGCGTGCCTCCGGGACCGGGGATGCCGCCTCCGGGCGCGCGTCCTCCTGGGCCGGGCGTGCCTCCGGGCGCGCGTCCTCCGGGGCCTGGGATGCCGCCTCCTGGCGCGCGTCCCCCCGGGCCGGGGATGCCGCCGGGACCGGGGATGCCGCCTCCGGGCGCGCGTCCTCCGGGGCCTGGGATGCCGCCTCCTGGCGCGCGTCCTCCGGGGCCTGGGATGCCGCCTCCTGGCGCGCGTCCTCCGGGGCCGGGCGCGCCGCCTCCGGGCGCGGTGGGGCGTCCCGCCGTGCCGCCTCCTCCCGGGGCTCCCGCGCCTGGGATGCCGCCGCGTCCGGGGATGCCTCCGGCGCCGGGGGCTCCGGGCGTCGCCGCGCGTCCCGCCGCGCCGGGTGTGCCGGGAGGGCTGCCGCGTCCTCCGGGGGCCACGCCGCTGCCGCCCATGCCGGGTGGCGCGCCGCAGCCCGCGGCCCGTGGGCGTGACCCGTTCGGCCTGGGGGCGCCCCAGCCGGCGGCCGCCCAGCCGGCCATCAGCATCGAGGACTCCCTGCCCGACACGAGCGGCGCGGAGGAGATCTCCATCGACATCGGGAGCCCGGCCCCCGCCGCGCCCGCTCCCCGCGCCGCTCCCGCCCCGGATGGCGGCGAGGCGCTGCTGCGCGAGGCCCTGTCCAAGGCGTCGCGAGAGGTCATCGAGAAGATCGCCTGGGAGGTCGTACCGCAGCTGGCGGAGACGATCATCCGCGAGGAGCTCGAGCGGCTCATCAAGGACCGAGAGACGCAGCACTGAGGCGAGAGCTTTCGCCGTAACCTCCTGACCTTCCGCCAGCCCCCCGTCGAGGGGGGCGGTTGTCTTCCATGAGCGACACTACTGAACTGTCCAAGGCCTACGAGCCCACCGAGGTCGAGGCCCGTCGTTACGCGTTCTGGCTGGAGAAGGGCTACTTCCGCGCCGAGGCGACGTCCGACAAGCCCGCCTTCTCCATCGTCCTGCCGCCGCCCAACGTGACGGGCAGCCTGCACATCGGCCACGCGCTCACCGCGACCATCCAGGACATCCTGACGCGTTGGAAGCGGATGAGCGGCTTCAACGCGCTCTGGCTCCCCGGCACGGACCACGCCGGCATCGCCACGCAGATGGTGGTGGAGAAGGAGCTGAAGAAGACCGAGGGCAAGAGCCGCCACGACCTGGGCCGCGAGGCGTTCCTGAAGCGCGTCTGGGAGTGGAAGGGGAAGTACGGCGCCCGCATCGGCGAGCAGCACCGCTTCCTGGGCGCGTCGCTGGACTGGAGCCGCGAGCGCTTCACCATGGACGAGCAGTCGTCCGCGGCGGTGCGCGAGGTCTTCGTCCGACTGTACGAAGAAGGCCTGATGTACCGGGCCCAGAAGCTCATCAACTGGTGCCCCTCGTGCCGCACGGCGCTCAGCGACCTGGAGGTCGAGCACGAGGAGAAGAACGGCTCCATCTGGCACATCCGCTACCCGGTGAAGGACTCCGACCGCGCGCTCACCGTGGCCACCACGCGCCCGGAGACGATGCTGGGCGACACGGCGGTGGCGGTGCACCCGGAGGACGAGCGGTACAAGGACCTCATCGGCAAGCGCGTGGTGCTGCCGCTGTCCGGCCGCGAGATTCCCATCATCGCGGACGGCGAGCTGGTGGATCCGAAGTTCGGCACCGGCGTGGTGAAGGTGACGCCCGCGCACGACTTCAACGACTACCAGACGGGCCTGCGCCATGGCCTGCCCATGTTGTCCATCCTGGACGACGCGGCGCGGATGACGAAGGACACCGGCAAGTACGCCGGCATGGACCGCTTCGAGGCGCGCAAGGCGGTGCTGGCGGACCTGCAGGAGCAGGGGCTGCTGGAGAAGGAAGAGCCCCACAAGCTGTCGGTGGGCACCTGCCAGCGCAGCGGCACGGTGGTGGAGCCCCGGCTGTCGCCGCAGTGGTTCATCAAGATCGAGCCGCTGGCCCGCCCGGCCATCGAGGCGGTGGAGCAGGGCCGCACGAAGTTCGTCCCGGAGTCGTGGACGAACACGTTCTTCCACTGGATGCGCAACATCCACGACTGGTGTGTCAGCCGCCAGCTGTGGTGGGGCCACCAGATCCCCGCGTACTACTGCACCTCATGCAGCCCTCGCCTGGGCGATGACACGGACCTGCCGCTGGATGCTCCGACGGTGAAGGTGGGCGGCGTGGACTTCTCCCGCGCGGAGCCCATCGTGGCCCGTCAGGCGCCGGAGTCCTGCCCCAAGTGCGGCGGCACGAGCTTCGTGCAGGACCCGGACGTGCTGGACACGTGGTTCTCTTCCGCGCTGTGGCCCTTCTCCACGCTGGGCTGGCCGCGTCCGACGGAGGAGCTGAAGACCTTCTACCCGACGTCCGTCATGGAGACGGGCCACGACATCATCTTCTTCTGGGTCGCCCGGATGATGATGATGGGCCTGCACTTCATGGGGGATGTGCCCTTCCGCACCGTGTACCTGCACGCGATGGTGCGCGACGAGAAGGGCGAGAAGATGTCCAAGACGAAGGGGAACGTCATCGATCCCCTGGACGTCATCCTCGGCGCGAAGCCGGAGGCGCTCGCCCCGGCGCTGAAGAACAAGTTCCCCCAGGGAATGCCGGCGTTCGGCGCGGACGCGCTGCGCTTCACGCTCGCCTCGCTCACGCAGCAGGGGCGCGACATCAAGCTGTCGATGGACCGACTCGCCGGCTACAAGGCGTTCTGCAACAAGCTGTGGAACGCCAGCCGCTTCGCCCTGATGAACATGGGCGAGTTCCAGTACGACGGAGCCTCGCTGAAGGAGTGCTCGCTGACGCTGGCGGACCGGTGGATCCTCTCCCGGCTCCAGCGGGCCACGGCGGAGGCCCGCGCGTCGCTGGAGAACTACGGCTTCGCGGAGGCGGCCTCCACGCTGTACCAGTTCCTGTGGGCGGAGTTCTGCGACTGGTACATCGAGCTGTCCAAGGGCTCGCTCTACGGTGAGGACGCGGCGGCGAAGGACACCACCCGCGCGGTGCTCATCTACAGCCTGGACCGCGTGCTGCGGCTGATGCACCCGTTCATGCCGTTCATCACCGAGGAGATCTGGCAGAAGCTGCCGATGTCCCGGCCGACGGACAGCATCATGATCGCCGCGTACCCGGAGCCGGACACGGCGCTGGTGGACGAGGCGGCCGAGGCGGAGATGGCGCCGGTCATCGCCGCCATCGAGGGCCTGCGCACCATCCGCGGCGAGAGCAACCTGCCTCCCGCCACCAAGGTGAAGGCGGTGGTGCAGAGCCCGGACGCCCGCACGCGCGAGCTGCTCGAGCGTTGGCGTGGCTACCTGATGCCGCTGGCTGGGCTGTCCGAGGTCCACGTCGGCCCTCCGGGCGCGAAGCCTCCGCAGGCGGCGGCCTTCGTGGCGACGAACCTGGAGATCTTCGTCCCGCTGGCGGGGCTCATCGACCTGGACGCGGAGCGCGACCGCCTGCGCAAGGAGATCGCGCGCGCGGAGCAGGAGGCGGCCAGCGTCCTGCGCAAGCTGGAGAACCCCAACTTCGTGGCCAAGGCTCCGCCGGACGTGGTCGAGAAGGACCGTGCCCGCGTGGTGGAGTTGAAGGAGCGCAAGGCCAAGCTCGAAGATCATCTGCAGCGGATTGCCCCGGAGCCTTCCATGCCCGAGTCCACGCCGTCCGAGAGCAGCACGCCCGCCGTGGTGGAGGACCTCGCGTCCCCCTCCGAACCCGCCCAGGTGAAGGTCGCCCCGACGAAGGAGGAGAAGGGCGGCGTTGACCTGGGCCAGGAGCTGAAGGGAGAGCTGGGCGACGAGGGCCGCGTGCCCGAGGCCGACCCGCAGGTCCAGGACGCCCTCGCGAAGCTGCGCGAAGGGACCAAGGAGGGCTTGTCCCCCACGGACCATCACGACCTGGGGGTCGCCTACATGAGCATGGGGCTCGTGGACGACGCGATGCGCGAGTTCGACAAGGCCAAGGAGGGCGGTGACAGCCGCGAGGCCCCGGCGCAGGCCACCGAGCCGGCGGCGCGCCCCGCGAAGGCGAAGAAGCCCGCCGCCAAGGCCGGGACGCCCGCGAGCGCGTCCGCCGTCGAGGCTCCCGAGGCCGAGGTCGAGGCCCCGAAGCCGGCGAAGAAGGCCGCAGTGAAGTCGGCCCCGACGAAGGCCGCTGGCACCGGGGCCGCCGAGAAGGCCGCCCCGGCGAAGGCCGCGACGGTGGAGGCTGCTCCGAAGGCCAAGGCTCCTCCGGCGAAGACGGAGGCGAAGGTCGCCAAGGCTCCGGCGAAGACCGAGGCGAAGGCCAAGGTCGTCAAGGCTCCTGCGAAGAGCGAGGCGAAGGCTGGCGCGAAGGCCAAGGCCGCCAAGGCTCCGGCCAAGGCCGGGGCGAAGAAGGTGGGCGCCAAGGCCGAGAAGAAGGGCGGGGCGAAGGCCAAGGCCGGGGCGAAGAAGGCGGGAGCCAAGGCCGAGAAGAAGGGCGGGGTGAAGGCCAAGGCCGGCAAGGCCCCGGTGAAGAAGGGCGGCGCCAAGGCAGGCAAGGCCTCGGCGAAGCAGGCTGGCAAGGGCGGGGCGAAGGCTCCGGCCGCGAAGAAGTCGACGAAGAAGGCTTCCGCTGGGAAGGCGGCGGCGAAGAAGGTCACCCGGGCGAAGCCCTCGGCGCGGGCGAAGGCCCGGCGGTAGCAGGAGGAGACGTGCAGCAGGATTACCTCGATCGGCTCATCGACCTCGCCCTCGACGAAGACCTGGGGGCGGCGGGCGACGTCACCTCCCAGGCGCTCATCCCGCCCGAGGCGGAAGGCAGCGCGGAGCTGGTCGCGAAGGAACAGCTGGTGCTCGCGGGGCTCGACGCCTTCATCCGGGTCTTCCACAAGGTGGACCCGGACGTGGAGGTCGAGCTGCTCAAGCAGGACGGTCAGGAGATCAAGCCCAAGGCCGTGGCGGCCCGCTGCCACGGTCGGCTCCGCTCCCTGCTCGCCGCCGAGCGCACCGCGCTCAACCTCGTGCAGCGCGCCGCCGGCATCGCCACGCTGGCCCAGCAGGCGATGACGTCCGTGCGCGGCTCGAAGATGCAGGTGCTCGACACGCGCAAGACGCCCCCGGGCATGCGCGTGCTGGCCAAGGACGCCGTCCGGATGGGCGGCGCCACCAACCACCGCTTCGGCCTCTTCGATGGCGTCCTCATCAAGGACAACCACATCGCGGCGGTGGGGGGCTCCATCTCCGAGGCGCTCCGTCGCGCCAAGGCCCACGGTCCGCGCCTGTGCAAGATTGAAATCGAGGTCACCAACCTCAAGCAGCTCGCGGAGGCGCTCGAGGGAGGCGCCGACGTGGTGATGCTCGACAACATGGACGACGCGCAGATTCGCGAGGCCGTGAAGCTGGCGGCCGGGCGTGTCCCGCTAGAGGTCTCCGGAGGCGTCACCCTGGACCGACTGCCCCGCCTGGCGAAGATGGGCGTGGACTACGTGTCGATGGGTGCGCTGACCCACTCCGCGCGGGCCATGGACCTGTCGCTGGAGATCGCCACGACGAAGAAGCCGCGTCGCCCTCGCGCCGCTCCCGCCACCCAGGGGTGAGGCGGCTCAACCTCCCGGGCGCTCACCGCGCTGAGCGAGCGCCCGGGCCCTGAGTCCCTCCATGTCGGGAGTGAAGCGGCGCCCTGGCACCAGCCTGGGGCGCCGGATGCGGTCCATGCGGAACATGCGCGCGGCGTCCTTCTCCACGTCGAGCGCCAGCACGTACCAGACGGGCGCCTCGACGAGCAGCCCGTGCGGCTCCACGACGCGGCGGCTCGGGTTGCCGTGGCGGTCCGCGTAGTCGAAGGCGAGGCACACCTGTTCGCGGAACGCCTCCTCGAACAGGGCGAGCAGCTCGCCCGGGGGCGTGCCCAGCTCCGCGAGCACGCGAGAGCTCGCCGGCCTGCCCACCACCACCCGCTCACAGAGCGCCCGCATGGCCCGCGCCCGCTCGCGGGGCACGCTGGCGAAGAGCTTGTCCAGCCCGGAGCGCGCCGCACGCCCCCAGGGGAGCGCGGTGCTCGACGAGGACAGGCTCGCGGCCAACCACAACGCGACGACCTCCTCGATGGCCAGGTGGACCGCCGTGACGCCGCGCTCCCGCTCCAACCGGACGCCCCCACCGGGCCCGGTGTCGCTGGAGATGGGCGTCCCTTGCTCGCGCAGCGTGGCCAGGTCCCGGTGGATGGTGCGCTCGCTCACCCCGAGCGTGGAGGCGAGCTGGGAGACGGTGGTGGCCTCCTGCCCTCGCAGGACGTCCAGCAATCGCATGACCCGGGTGACTCGCGCCATTTGCTGACAGTTTCCGTCAGGGATGCGCCCTACTCAAGAGGGAGTGGCGCGCGAGGGACGCGTGCCCATTCTCGAAGGGGAGGAGCTCGTCATGAAGGGACTCGCGGGTGAGCTGTACGTCGACGATGGTGGTCAGGGGGGTCTCCCGGTGGTGTTCGTCCACGCATCCGCCGGGAGCAGCGCGCAGTGGGCGGCGCAGCTGACCCATCTGCGAAAGAGCCGTCGTGCCCTCGCGCTGGACCTGCGCGGACACGGCCGGTCGGAGCCCGCCAGGGATGGGGCCTACGAGGTCGAGGACTTCGCCGCGGACGTGGGGGCGGTGGTGGATGGGCTGGGGCTGGAGCGCTTCGTGCTCGTCGGGCACAGCCTGGGCGGCGCCGTCTGCGCGGCCTACGCGGCGGCGCACCCGTCACGCGTCGCGGGCCTGTTGCTGCTGGACCCGGCCTCGGATGGGCGACAGATTCCCGCCGAGCAGGCGAAGGGCTTGATGGACGTCCTCGCCTCCGAGGCGTGGCTGCCCGTCGTCGAGGAGTACTGGGCGCCGATGCTCGCGCCGTCCCGCCCGGAGGTGCGCGAGCAGGTCCTGTCGGGGCTGCGAGCCACGGCCCAGGCGGCGGTGCGAGGGGGGCTGGGGGCGCTCCTGACGTTCGACCCTGTCGCGGCCCTGGGGCGCTATCCGGGGCCGAAGCTGTCCTTCGTGACGGCGTACAACCAGGGGCCGGACGCGTACCAGCACCTCGTGCCCGACCTTCCCTCCCGCCGCGTCGACGTGCCCACGGGACACTGGGTCCAGCTCGATGCGCCCGAGTGGGTCGACGGCGCGCTCGACGCGTTCCTCGCGACGGTGCGTTGACCTCCGGCGCGGTGGCGCCGCCTGGTCGGGACGCCCCGCCTCGGCGCGGACCGGGGGCGCCCTACCTGCCGTCGAAGACCTCCGCGCGCGGCTTGCCCTCGGCGGAGGCGGGCAGGCCCACCTCCATCATCGCGGCGAGCGTGGGCGCCACGTCCACCGGGTCGATCTCCGTCCGGTACACCCCCGGCTTCACGCCCTTGCCCGCGAACACCACGGGCACCTGCGCGTCGTAGGAGTAGGGCGTGCCGTGCGTGGTGCCCTGCGCGTCGTAGTAGAGGACGTGGAACGGCCGCAGCATGTACAGCACGTCCCCGCTGCGCTCCGGGAAGTAGCCCTTGCGCAAGGGGGCCAGGTACCCCGCCGGATCCGCCGCGGTGAACAGCTCCTGCCGCGTCACCGCGGTCAGCACGGAGGGGTGCTTCGAGAGCCACTCCACGACGAAGCGCTGCACCTGGGCGAACTCCACCTTGCCCGTCTCCAGCGCCTTGCCGCCCAGGTACACGTCCAGCTCCTCCATCGTCGCGGAGACCTCCGGCCCGAAGCGCCCCTGCACCGCCTTCGTCAGCTCCTGGTTCATCGTCACCGGACTCAGGCGCAGCGCGGGCAGGCCCTCCGCCGCCCACTGCTCGGGCGCCGCCGCGCCACCATGGTCCGCGGCCAGCGCGACGACGAGGTTCGCCCGTCCTCCGGCGGCGCGCTCGGCCGCGGAGATGAGCGCCGCCAGCGACTTGTCCAACCGCAGCATCGCGTCCTGCATCTCCCACGAATACGGGCCGTACTCGTGGAACACGTTGTCCGGTCCGCTGAAGCTCACCGCGAGCAGGTCCGGCACGTCGTCCTTGCCCAGGCCCTCGCCGGCGATGGCCGCCTTCGCCGCCTCGACGAGCAGGTCGTTCGCGTACGGCGACACCCCGAAGGCCTTGTAGAACTCCGGCCCCGGCGCCGTCAGCCCGCCGTCCAACGGGTGGGGGAACACCCGCCCGAGCCCGTACGAGTCCGCCTCATGGCCCAGGTCGTCCTCGCCCACGTACTCCGAGCGGGGCCGCAGGAGCTCCCACTTCTTGCCGAAGGCGGAGTCTGGCAGCTTCCGCGCGTTGAGCGCCTTGAGCCACGCGGGGAACTCCTTCGTGTACCAGGTGCCCGTGACGAACCTCCCCAGGGTGTCGTCGAACCACCACGCTTGTCCCAGCCGGCCGCCCAGGGCGATGGCCGAACGCGACTTGAGGGAGAGGGCCACCGCCTTGCCCCGCTCCTGCGTGGCCACGCGCAGCCGGTCCGCCAGCGTCTCCACCATGAGGTTGGCGGGGCTGGCGTCCTGGCCGGGCTTGAGCGTCGCCTCCAGCACCGGGTGCGCGGCGTCGTGGAACGAGGCCACGAGCTTGCCGGTGGCGCGGTCCACCCACCGGTTGTCCACGACTCCGTGACGCCAGGGGTTCGCCCCGGTGGACAGCGTGGTGTGGCCCGGAGCCGTGCGGCACTTCGCGTACCCGTAGCGGGCGTAGGGGAAGTACGCGCCAGTGTCGAGCAGCCGACCCAGGCCCTCCTTGAGGTGGGGACGGGCGCGCAGCAGGACGTCGCTGCCCATGGAGTCCACGGTGATGAACAGCGTGAGGCGCGGGGGCCGCGCGACGGCGGGGAGGGTGGCGAGGAAGACCGCCAGGGCGAGGGCGCGAGTCATACGTCCGAGAAGCTTCCCTGGCCCATCCCGGGCACGCAACAAACAAGAGGAACGGCTGCTTGGACGACCGACGCTGGCGCCTGCTACGGTGCGCGCCCTCATGATGGTCGAGGCCCGCCTTCGCGTCATCTATGGCGACACGGATCAGATGGGTGTCGTCTACTACGCGAACTACTTCCGCTACTTCGAGTTCGCCCGGAGCGAATACTTCCGCGCGCGCGGCGGCAGCTACCGGGAGCTGGAGCGCACCGGGCTGATGCTGCCGGTGGCGGAGGCGAGCTGCCAGTACAAGTCCCCCGCCCGCTACGACGACCAGCTCGTCGTCCAGGTGTCGGTGGGTGAGTTGCGCCGGGCCTCCATCGTGTTCACCTACGAGCTTTTCCGTGAGGGGGAGCCGCGCACGCTGCTGTGCACCGGCCGTACCCTTCACGCGTGCGTGGGGCGCGACGGCAAGCCCACGCGGTTGCCGGAGTCCGTGGTCCGGCTGCTGGAACATCCGAACGCTGAACCTTGAAGGAGCACTGAAGATGGATCGCAACCTGGCAATGGAGGTCGTGCGCGTCACCGAGATGGCGGCCATCGCCTCCGCGCGACTGATGGGCCGCGGCAACAAGAACGAGTCGGACCAGGCGGCCGTGGACGCCATGCGGCGCGCGTTCGACGCGCTGCAGATCCAGGGCACCGTCGTCATCGGCGAGGGCGAGCGCGACGAGGCGCCCATGCTCTACATCGGCGAGAAGGTGGGCCGGCGCGGTGACGGGGACCCGGAGGTGGACATCGCCCTGGACCCCCTGGAGGGCACCAACCTGTGCGCCTACGGCCGTCCCGGCTCCATCTCCGTGGTGGCCATGGCCCCCAAGGGCGGGCTGCTCAACGCGCCGGACACGTACATGGAGAAGCTGGCGGTGGGCCCGCGCGCGCGCGGCGCCATCGACCTGCGCAAGTCCCCCACGGAGAACCTGCGCTCCATCGCGGAGAAGATGAAGGTCTACGTCGAGGACCTCACGGTGGTGATCCTCGACCGCGAGCGGCACCAGGACCTCATCAAGGAGGTCCGCGCGGCGGGCGCGCGCATCCGGCTCATCGAGGACGGTGACGTGGCGGGCGCCTTCGCCACCTGCTTCGAGGGCACGGGCGTCGACGTGCTCATGGGCACTGGCGGCGCGCCCGAGGGCGTCATCGCGGCGGCGGCCATCCGCGCCACCGGCGGCGACATGCAGGGCCGGCTCGTGCCCCGCAACGCGGAGGAGATCGAGCGCGCGAAGAAGATGGGCATCACCGACATGACGAAGATCTACTCCGCCGAGGAGCTGGCCCGGGGCGAGGTGATGTTCGCGGCCACCGGCGTCACCAGCGGTGACTTCCTCAAGGGCGTGCGCTTCTTCGGCGGCGGCTGCGAGACGCACTCCGTCGTGATGCGCAGCAAGACGGGCACCGTGCGCTTCATCCAGTCCCTGCACAAGTTCGACAAGAAGCCGGGGTACGCTTTCTAGGCCACCGCCACCCCGTCCCTCCCGGAGAGCACACCCATGCCAGGCGCCACGCGGACCATCGTCATCAACGCCCCCGTCGAGAAGGTCTTCGACGTCATCAGCAACTTCGAGCGCTACCCGGAGTTCCTCCCGGAGGTGAAGGAGATCCGCACCTCCAACCGCAAGGGAGACACGGTCGACGTCCACTACAAGGTCGATGTGGTGAAGACCATCCGCTACACCATCCGCGCGGTGCAGGAGCGCCCGCGCCGGCTGGCCTGGACCTACGTCGAGGGCGAGGTCATGAAGGACAACAAGGGCAGCTGGCTGCTGGAGCCCGAGGGCGAGGGGAAGACGCGCGCCACCTACAACGTGGAGATGGCCCTGGGCGCGCTGGTCCCCAAGGCCATCGTCAATGCCCTGGTGGATACGTCGCTGCCGAAGATGCTGGAGGCCTTCAAGCGTCGGGCGGAAAGCCCCTGAGCGCCCGGTCCGGGGGACCTTGCTGACCCTGGGTCCTTCGGCATCCCGGTTCCGGCGGAGGGCAGGCGAGCGGGCAGATCCGACCGAGGGGTGTCCTTGCGCCCCGGAGGGGAGGGGTCTGCCCGGGAGTTGGAGCGCTTGCGGGCCGTCGCGAGGGCATTAGAATCAACACCATCCCGACCGGAAGTTTCGGGCGTCCCTGACATCTATGCCACGGTTCCCCTGGCTTGGATGTCGGATGGCGGACGAGCAACCGTGCGAGATGGCGGCTACGTACCCAGTGCGGAACCGGGGTTCTTATTTTGCATCTATGGGAAGTGGTAATGCGGTACGGGCGGGATGGGCGTACATCGGGGTACGTAGGCTGAGGGGAGACGGAAGACCCATGCTCGACGCCTTCATCATCGAGGAAATCAAGCGCCGTGAGCGCCGCCGGGAGGAGCGAGAGCGTCCCGTGGCGGAGCTGCCACTGCCCATGCCCGACGACCGACCGCGTCGTCGGACGGAGACGGAAGAGGAGAAGCCCCAGCGCGGCGTGGTGGTCATCGACCTCCTGGCCTGAGTGGGGTGTGCGGCCCGTGTGCCGCGCCTCGTCGCAACCAGCCCGCGGTGGGTGTCCCAGGTGGACGGCCCCCGCGGGCTTCGTGCATCCAGGGGGCAGCGCGTCTGTCGCCGCCTCAGTCGCCCGCGAGCGTGAGCAGGTGCCGCGGGTGGTACACGTCCCACAGCGGCCCCTTCACCGTGGCGAGCGACTCCAGGACGAGCTTGCGCCACTCGGCCGGGAGGGCCTCCTCGCCGTGGAAGGCCCCCACCAGCGCGCCCGTCACCGCCGCGTGGACCTCCGTGTCGCCGCCCCGGTGGACGACGTCGACGAGCGCGGCCTCGGCGCTGGGGGCGTGGGCGAGCTCCCAGAAGGCGAGCCGGAGGGCGACCCGTACCGCGTGGGCGGAGCGGTGCACGTGCAGCTCCGGCCCGTACAGGCGCGGGTCCTCCTGTCGGGCCATGGCCAGGTCCTCGCGAATCAGTCCCGCGGCGAAGGTCACCTCGTGGACATGGTCGCTGGCGGACCGGCCGAGCGCCGCGCCGGCCAGGAGCAGGCCCGACTCCGCGGCGGAGAAGAGGTCGTCGAGCTTCAGCTCCGGGCCGCTGGTGACGGCGCGGGCGATGGCGGCGTCGAGCGCGGCGCACGCGAGCTGGCAGCGCGGGTCGAAGTGGGTGAGGGCGGAGTCCGCCAAGGCGGCCTGGGTGCGCGCGCTCGGGTCCTTCGCCAGGTACACGCCCAGCGGCGCGCTCCGGGCGAGGCTGCCCGCCCCCACGGCCTGGCGGTGCCCTCGCAGCCAGACGCGGCGTCCGGCGCCCAGGGGTGGCAGGCCGGAGCCGCACTCCTCCAGCACCTCCTTCATGGGTTCGCTGACCGCGAAGGCGTGCGGCTGCCACGCGCGATAGCGGCGCAGCGCGTCCGCGGCGTCATAGCGCTTGAGGTCCCGCAGGCTGTGCCCCAGGCAGCACGCCAGCTGCACGACCTCCGTCACCTGGCCCTTGCGCAGCTCGTGAGGCCCCCCGCCTGTCATCCGGCCGAAGCCGCCCTCCGCCATCCTGGGGAAGGCATTGGCCACCAATGGACGGTGCGCGGTGGGCACGGCCAGGGCGTTGCCCACCGCGAGCCCGAGCAGCGCGCCGCGACGTCGCTGGGCGAGGAGGGGATGGGGCCCCTGGGGGGCATTGCGGCGTCGTGGGGGCGGGGGCATTCGGCGGGTGGACACTGTAGCAACGGCGCGCGCGAGTGCGCTTGCCCACTCCGGAGGCGTCCTCTACAACCGCGCGGCCATGGCGACACCGCGAATCCTTGTCTCCAACGATGACGGCTACTTCTCCGAAGGATTGCAGGCGCTGGTCGAGGCGGTGAGCCCGCTGGGCGAGGTCTGGGTGGTCGCCCCGGACCGGGAGCAGAGCGCCGCCTCCCACGCCATCTCCCTGCACCGGCCCCTGCGCATCAAGCAGGTCCGGGAGCGCTGGTTCGCCGTCGACGGGACGCCCACCGACTGCGCTTATCTGGCCATCGTCCACCTCCTGAAGGATGATCGCCCCACGCTCATGGTGTCCGGCATCAATCACGGCGCGAATCTGGCGGAGGACGTCACCTATTCGGGGACGGTGGCCGCGGCGATGGAGGGGGCCCTGCTCGGGGTGCCCGCCATCGCCTTCAGCCTCGTGTCCCGGGGGACGTTCGACTTCGCCCCGGCCGCGCGCTTCGCGCGCTCGCTGGTGAAGAGCGCCCTGGCGCGCCCGCTGCCGCCGCGCATGCTGCTCAACGTCAACATCCCTGGCGGCGTGGAGCCGGAGGGGTATGCCGTCACGCGCCTGGGCCGCCACTCCTACGGCTACGCCGTCGTGGAGAAGGAGGACCCGCGCGGGCGGAAGTACTACTGGATTGGCGGCAGCGAGTATCAGCACGAGGACATCCCTGGCAGCGACTGCAACGCGGTGTTCACCGGCAGGCGCGTGTCCATCACGCCGCTGCACCTGGACCTCACGGACCACAGCCGCCTCGGGGACCTCTCGGGCTGGGACGTCCCGGGCTTCGCGCGACACGCGCCGGACGGTGCCTAGCGTTGACGCCGCGTGACGCCAGCCGAGCGGGTGCGCTCCCGGTCCTCCTCGTCGCCGTGCTCCTGGCCGGCTGCGCGGGCACCCGGGCATCCGCTCCGGGGCTGGAGTCGTCGCGGGGGGGCGTG
The DNA here is from genome assembly GCF_021412625.1 of Myxococcus stipitatus. The sequence continues at coordinate 28,512 of NZ_JAKCFI010000017.1, forward strand.
GAGGATTCGGCTCCCGTCGCCTCGGCGGCGCCCGTGGGCGATGGCGCCGCGCCATCCACGACGGCGCCTCCGGGCAGGGCGGGCGCCTTCCCGTTCGCGCTGAGGTCGGCGCACGCGGAGCCGGAGCTGGTGGCGGTGCGCCACCGCGTGGCCCCGGGCGAGACGATGTACCGCATCGCCAAGACCTATGGCCTCTCCGTGGACGAGCTGGCGTCCGCCAACGGCATCAAGGACGTGCGGGCGCTGGCGGTGGGGCAGGAGCTGACGATTCCGGGCGTGGAGCGCAGCGTGCCCATCGACGCGCCGGAGGCGCTCGCGCCCGAGGCCGACCCGGAGCCGGTGCGCACGACGTCCTCCGACGCGCCGCCCCGGCGCAGCGTCCCGGTGGTCGCGCGACGGGAGGAGCCTCCGCGCAGGCCCGCGACGCGGCCGGGCGCGGTGCGGCCCAAGCTCGCCACCCAGGGGATGATCGACTGGCCCCTGCGGGGCGTGCTCTACGGCCGCTTCGGGAAGAAGGGCCGCGAGCCCCATGACGGCATCGACCTGGCCGCTCCAGCGGGGACGCCCGTGAAGACGGCGCAGGAGGGCACGGTGCTCTACGCGGGCGAGCAACGGGGCTACGGAAACATCGTCATCGTCGAGCATTCGAACCGGCTCATCACGCTGTACGCCCACAACCGGGACCTGCGCGTGCGCACGGGGCAGAAGGTCCGGCGAGAGCAGGTCATCGCCACGGTGGGCGAGTCCGGCAAGACGTCCGGGCCGCACCTGCACTTCGAGGTCCGCCTCGATGGCAAGCCCGTGGATCCGCTCGACTACCTGGGCCCGATGCCGTCCTCCTGAGCGGAGAGGGCCGGGCGCCCGGCCCCCTGGTCGCCGCGGCGAGGGTCGCCGGACCTCTGGGCCTGGGCCGGGGGAAGGGTAGAGTGTCGCCCCGTGCCGCTCGCCTCGTCGTTGCTCGCCGCCCTCCTGCTCCTCGTCGCCCCGGTGGCGCAAGCCCAGGCACCCGTCGAAAGCGGGGCGGAGGCCAAGGCACCCGACTCGTCTTCGCCCGAGGACGCGCGGGACGTGAAGGCGTCTTCGTCGGATGGCACCAGCTCGCCTCCAGCGGATGGCGCCCGCGCGTCCCCCGAGACGGGGCGCGCCCTCTCGGGCGAGCCGTACGAGGTGGCGGTTCTCTCGCTCGAGTCGAATCCTTCCGCGCGGGACAACGCCACGGGGGTTACCGCGCTCATCACCGCGTGGCTGTCGGAGTCTCCCCGCGTGCGCGTGCACACCCAGCGGGACATCGAGGCCCGGCTCGACGCGGCGGCGCGCGCGCGGCTCCACGACCTCGAGTCGTGCGAGCGCGGCACCTGCCTCCAGGAGCTCTCCTCCCTCACCGGGGCGCGCTTCGTCATCACCGGGCGGTTGGACCGGTTCGGCGACCAGTACCTGTTGTCCGCCAACCTGGTCGACACCGTGGTGGGCATGAGCGTGGCGAAGCCGCGCGCGGAGGCGCCCGAGCCGGACACGCTCTGGCGCACCACGGAGGTCGTCGCCGAGGAGCTGCTCGCGGAGATCCTCTCGCCCGGCGCGCCCCGGGCGGCCCGGCCGCTGATTGGCGGCGCGCGCGAGACGGGCGGAGGCAGCTTCATGGTGGGGCTGCGCATCAACAACAACTTCGTGGACGACCTGGCCGCCTTCAACCCCGGCGCGGACCTGGAGGTCGGCTACTGGTTCCACCCCGAGTGGCTCGGCTTCGCGCAGGTGGGCTTCTCCTACGTGCGCTCGGACGCGGCGGGCGCCAAGGGTGGCCTCAATGTCCTGCCCAGCCTGGTGGGCGCGCGCCACTACCACAACATGCAGAACCCCCTGCGCCCGTACTGGGGCTTCGGCCTGGGCGTGCAGTTGTCCTTCGGCGACTTCGGCATCTTCCAGTCCACCGGCCCGCTGCCCACCGTGGTGGGCTTCCTCGGCCTGGAGTACCTCATCGCCGGCCGCGTGGGCTTCCAGGTGGAGGCCGGGACGAACGTCGCCCAGGCGGTGATGGGGCTCGCCGAATCGAAGCTCGGCGATGGCCTCAATCTGGACCTGAGCGTGGGTATCGCGTACCACTTTTGAGAACCGGAGCCCGCATGTCCTCGCGACTGAAAGCCCTGCCGCTGATTGCCCTGCTCGCCTCCGCGGCGTGTACGGATGACCGCCCCACCGTCTCGGTGAAGGACCACGCGGAGGGGCTCTACGTCAAAGGCACCGCCGAGTACCTCCAGGGCGAGTTCACCGCCTCCCTCGCGACCTTCGACGAGATGGCGAAGCTCGCCCCGACCGACCCACGTCTGCCCGCGGCGCGCGGAGAGGTCTACCTCTCCCTGGGGAAGTTCGCGGAGGCCTCCAACGAGTTCGAGGCCGCCCTCAAGCTGGACCCCAAGCGCTCCACCAACTGGAGCCGCCTGGGCCTCAGTCAGGCCCAGCTCGGCAAGACCACCGAGGCCATCAGCTCCCTGCGCAAGGCCCTGGCCCTCTACCCCAACGACTACAGCGCCCTGGCACAGATCGCGGAGATCCACCTCAAGAAGAAGGAGACGGACGAAGCCGTCCGCCACTTCGTCCTCGCCGCGAACGCCGCGTCCGGAGAGGTGAAGTCCGAACTCATCATGCGCGCCGTGAACGTCCTGCTGGTGCTGAACCGTCCGGCGGACGCCATGCCCATCCTCGAGAAGGCCGCGAGCGAGGGCGTCCGCACGCCGGCGGTCCTCTCCGCGATGGGGGACGGACAGGTGCGCGCTGGCAAGCTGGTCGAGGCCGCCGCGACCTATCAGGAGGCCGCGAGCAAGTCACCGAATGACCCGACCCTGTGGGAGCTCGTCGGCACCATCCACATGCGCCTGGACAAGCCCGGCGACGCCATGGCCGCCTACAAGGAATCCTTGCGCGTGAAGAACCGGGCCATCGTCCACATCGCCCTGGCCCGCATCCAGCTTGGCTTCAAGAGCCAGGAGGGCGCTGAACAGGAACTCGCCGCCGCGTTCGAATGCGAGGACGTCAAGGAGGTGCACACGCAGCGGGAGCTGGCCGCCCTGCTCATCGACATGAACCGCAAGCAGGACGCGCTGCGCATCCTGGGCAACCTCAGCACGGAGCCCGACCTGGACAAGGACGTCGAGCTCCAGCTCACCACCGCGCGGCTCGCGAACGAGCTCAAGGATACCGCCCTGCGCGACGCGGCGTGCGCCCGCGCCATCACCGCGGACAAGACGCCCAAGAAGTGTCCTTGAGCGTCCGAGGAGCGGCGAGGGATTACGCCCGGCCGCCCTGCATCTTCCGGTACACGCCCACCACCAGGCCCAGGATCATGGTCGAACGGAACTCCGCCCGGCTCACGTAGATGGGCTGCATGGTGGCGTTGGCCGGCTGGAACCGGATGCGCTCGCCCTCCGGGTAGTAGCGCTTCACCGTGGCCTCGTCCTCGATGAGCGCCACCACGATGTCACCCGGCTGCGCCGCCGGCGTCTTCTTCACGAAGAGGTAGTCCCCGTCGTGGATGCCGTCGTCGATCATCGACTGGCCCTTGACGCGCAGGGCGAAGACCTCCCGGCCATTGACGCCCCCCAAGAGGAAGCTGTCGATCTTGACCGAGTCCTCCATGTGCTCCTGCGCGAGCAGCGGCGCGCCGGCGGCCACCTTGCCCAGCAGCGGCACCTCCACCATGCCCGCGTCGCGCCGGGCCCCCAGCCCCAGCAGCAGCCGGGCACGCTTGGTGGGCACCAGCGAGCGGCTCTGCTGCTCGCCCCGGTTCAGGTAGCCCTTGCGCTCCAGCGCCTTGAGGTGGTCGTTCACCCCGTTGGTGGAGCGGATGTCCATGTGCTCGCCAATCTCCCGGATGGTGGGCGGGAAACCGCGGGTCTCCGTCTCCTTGACGATGAAGCTGAGAATCTCGCGCTGGCGGTCCGTCAGCTCTTCCATGCGCACCCTCGCTCGCTAGGCCTCGTGCCGGGGAGGCATCCCCCCGGGCAACAGGCTTTCAGTGTCCACTTTCCCTGAACATACGTGTAGAGTCAATTCGTTCAGTGTCCCCCCGCGCACGGCAGGTACGTGCCGGACGTTCGGCATTCTCAGTTCTTGAGGGATTCCGACGATCTCGACGTACTATTCCGCCTGCCGTGTCCGAGCTCCGCCACACGCTCCTCTTCGTAGACGACGAAGCCGACGTCCTGGACATCCTCACGCGGATGTTCCAGCGCCGGTATCGGGTCCTCACGGCCCTCAGCGGCCACGCGGCGCTGGAGATATTGCGCCGCGAGCAGGTGGACGTGCTGGTGACGGACCAGCGCATGCCGGAGATGACGGGCATCGAGCTGGCGGCGACCGCGCGCGCCGAGGGCTTCGACGTCACGACGCTCCTGCTGACGGGGTTCACGGACCCCGACGACCTGATCGCCGCCATCAACCAGGGGCAGGTGTACCGCTACATCACCAAGCCCTGGGACGTGAACGACCTGCTCATCACCGTGAAGAACGCGGTGGAGTACACGCAGCTGCGGCGGGACAAGGAGCGGCTCATCCGCCAGCTCCACCAGCGCGTGGAGGCGCTGTTCGTCCTGTACGAGGTGAGCCGGGCGAGCGCGAATGATCCGGCCAGCTACGACAACATCATCGACCGGGTGCTCATCGCGGTGGCGCGCGTGCTGCCGTACGACTGCGGCGCGGCGCTCATCGCCCCGGACGAGTCGCGCAGCGCGACGCTGCGGCTGCGCTGCCATGGCACGGTGGGGGAGCAGGCGCTGCTGGGCGTGAAGGAGTCGATGCTCGGCGCCTACCGCAAGAGCAGCGGCCTGTTGCTGCCGGAGGACCGGGTCATCACCCGCGTGGCGGGCACGACGACGCAGGACGCGGCGTCCCCGTCCGTCTACCCCAGCCAGCTGACGGTGAACCTGGTCGCCGGCGGCCGTCCGGTGGGCATGCTGTCGCTGTTCAGCCAGCGCGCGGACGCCTTCACGGAGGACGACGGCGTGCTGCTGGACGTGCTCGCCAACCAGACGGCGGACGCCATCCAGTCCCTGCGCTCGGCGGAGGAGGAGGCCCGCCACCGCATGGAGCGCATGGTGGAGTCCATGGCCGACGGCGTGGTGCTCACCGACGAGAAGAACGACATCGTGGTGATGAACCCGGCGGCCCGGCGCCTGCTGCAGGCGGGGGACGACCCCGCGGAGCACACCAGCCGGATGATGGAGGAGCGGCTGGGCTTCCAGCCCTTCCACCTGGTGCGCGGCTGGGAGTACAGCGGCAGCCAGGTATTGCGCGAGGAGGTGAAGCTCTTCGACCGGCACGTGCAGACCACCGCCACGCCGGTGAGCGACGCGCGCGGCACGCTGCGCGGGGTGTGCGTGGTGCTGCGCGACATCACCGACCAGAAGCGCCTGGAGGAGCGCAAGGACGAGTTCGTCTCCATGGTGAGCCACGAGCTGCGCACGCCGCTGACGTCCATCTCCGGCGCGCTGGACCTGGTGCTCAACTTCATGGCGGGCGACATCAACGAGCGGCAGCGCCGCTACCTGTCGCTCGCGCGCGACTCCACGGAGAAGCTCAACACCATCGTCGACGACCTGCTGGACCTGTCGAAGTTCGCCAAGGGCCGGCTGCGGATGAACTTCGAGGTGGCGTACCTGGACGAGCTGGTCCAGCGCGTGGTGGAGAAGTACGGCCCGGCCTTCGGCGAGAAGCGCGTGCTGGTGACGCCGGGGCTGCCGCGCCATCCGCTGCGCGTCATCGCCGACCCGAACCGCCTCAACCAGGTTCTCAACAACCTGCTCAACAACGCGGTGAAGTTCACCCCGGAGGGCGGCGAGGTGCGCGTGGAGCTGCACGCCACCTCCAGCCTGCCGGGCTACGTGGTGCTGTCGTGCTGGAACAGCGGCGAGCCCATCGCCGAGGACAGCCTGGAGCGCATCTTCGACCGCTTCGAGCAGGCGCGCACCAAGGCCAACCGCACCGTGCGCGGCACCGGCCTGGGCCTGGCCATCTGCCGCAACATCGTGGAGGCCCACGGCGGCCGCATCTGGTGCGAGCCGTGCACGGACGGCGTGCGCTTCATGGCGGTGCTGCCCACCGAGCCGCCGCCGGAGCTGCGGCAGCAGGACGAGGCCGGGGAGCAGGGCCCCAGGCGCCGCGAGAGCCGGGGGCGGGTGCTGGTCATCGAGGGCGAGCCGGAGGTCGGCTACATCGCCAAGGCGCTGATGTCCGGGCGCGGCTATGACGTGCGGCTGGCCTTCAGCGCCGAGGAGGGACTCTCCAGCGCGCGTCGCCACCACCCGGACATGATCCTCGTGTCCGTGCGGCTGCCGGACGTGGACGGGCTGCGGCTGGCCGAAATCCTGCGGCACGACCCGGAGACGCGCCGCGCGCCCCTGCTGGTCACCTCCGCCTTCGACGAGCGCCAGCGCGCCTTCCGCGCCGGCGCCGACGCCTTCCTCGTGCGCCCGCTGGCGCCGGACAAGCTGCTGGCCACGGTGGACTCGCTGGTGCGCGGACGCGCGGGCCCGGCCCACGGCCGCGTGCTGGTGGTGGACGACGACCAGAAGATCGCCGCCATCTGCCGCGAGGTGCTGGAGAACATCGGCTTCAACGTGGTGGTGGCCAGCTCGCTGGAGGAGGGGCGCCGCTCGCTGCGGGAGCGCCGGCCGGACGTCATCCTCCTGGACGTGACGCTGCCGGACGGCGACGGCTTCCTCTTCCTGGAGGAGATCAAGGCCGAGCGCGCCAGCGGCCACATCTCCGTCATCTTCATCTCCGCCCGCGCGGAGACGTCCTCGAAGGTGCGCGCGCTCAAGCTGGGCGGCGACGACTACCTCACCAAGCCCTTCGACGCGCTGGAGCTGGGCGCCCGGGTGGAGAGCGTCATCCGCCGCAAGGAGCAGGAGCTGTCCGCCTCGCCCACCACGCAGCTGCCGGGCTCCACCGCCATCGAACGCGAGGTGCAGCGGCGGCTCCTGGCCCGCAAGCCCTTCGCCTTCTGCTACCTGGACCTGGACAACCTCAAGGCCTACAACGACTACTACGGCTTCGCGAAGGCGGATGGCGTCGTGCGCCAGACGGGCGACCTGATGCGCGAGATCTTCGCGCAGGAGGGCGTGCCCGGGGACTTCCTGGGCCACGTGGCCGGGGACGACTTCGTCTTCATCGCCTCGCCGGAGTCGGTGGACCGCGTCTGCCAGACGGCCATCGAGACGTTCGACCGCATCATCCCGCTCTACTACGACCGGCAGGACCGGGAGCGGGGCCACATCGAGGCGGAGGACCGCTTCGGCGAGCGCCGCCGCTTCCCCATCATGAGCGTGTCGGTGGTGGCGGTGATGACGGACGGCACCCAGGACCACGCGGAGCTGGCGCGCCGCGCGGCGGACATGAAGAAGCGCGCCAAGGCCATCCAGGGCTCCGTCTACCTGCGCAGTGATCGCGAGCAGGTGATACGCTCCGTGGCCGGGTGAGGCTCTACCAGCAGCTGGTCCTGTTCATGCTCGCGGTGACGGTGCTGCCGCTGGCCGCGGTCGGCTTCCTGTTGCTCTCGCGCGCGGAGGCGCGCCTGGCGGACCGCATCGACGCGGAGCAGCGCACGCAGGCCTCCGCCGCGGCGGAGCTCGTCGGCGCGGCCCTCATGGAGGTGGTGGACTCGCTGGCGCGCTCCGCGGAGCTCATCGACTGGCGCGCCGCCACCGAGGCGGAGACCGTGGGGGGATTGCGGCTGTTGTACGGCCAGTCCCCGGCGGTGAGCGCCGTGCTGAAGCTGGACGCCCGGGGGCAGCTGGTGGGCGAGCCCGTCTTCCGTCCCCAGGGGACGGACGGCCACCCGGTGTTCCAGGCGGACGGGCTGGAGCGGATGGTGCGCTCGGTGCCCGTCCAGCAGCTGCGCGGGGGCGGCAAGGGGCAGGCGGCGCTCGGAGGCGCCTACGTCCATCCGGAGAGCGGGCGCGCGGCGGTGGCGGTGGCGGTGAAGCTGGCCGAGGGCGAGGACGCGCCCTACGCGCTGGCGGAGGTCGTCTTCGGGCCGCTGGAGGCGGTGCTGCGGCGGCGGGCGCGGGAGGGCGGGGCGCGGCTCTACCTGGTGGACGACGAGCGGCGCATCCTCGTCAGCTCGGAGCCGGGCCGGCACATGACGCGGTTGGAGCCGGAGCTGGTCGCCCACCTCGTCGCGTCCTCGGCGGCGGACCCCCTCGTGCCGCGAAGCTTCCGGGTGGAGTCCCCCGCGCGACGCGTGAGCGTGGCGCACGTCCCCCGGGGCCTGCGCTTCGACGTGGTGGTGGTGTCGGACGAGGCCTCGGTGCTGGCGCCGGTGGCCGCCCTGCGAGACGCGGTGCTGGGCTCCACGGGCGTGGCGCTCGTCGTGCTGCTCGGCCTGGGCGCGCTGTTCACCCGCCGGCTCAACCGGCGGCTGTCGGAGGTGGTGGAGGGCGCGGAGGCGTATGCGCGCGGTGAGCTGCACCGGCGCGTGAAGGTGGAGGGGCGCGACGAGCTGAGCGAGCTGGCCACCACCTTCAACAACCTGGGGTCGGAGCTGGAGTCGGCGCGCGCCCGCATCCTCCAGTGGAACGACGAGCTGCGCGCGCGGGTGGACGAGGCCACCGCCGAACTGCGCAGCGCGCAGGCCCAGCTGCTCGAGGCGCAGAAGCTGGCCGCCGTGGGGCAGCTCGGCGCGGGCGTGGCGCACGAAATCAACAACCCGCTCGCCGGCATCCTCGGCAACGTGCAGCTCTTGATGCTCGACCGGGGCCCCTCGGACCCGGACCTGGACACGCTGCGGAAGATCGAACACAGCGCCAAGCGCTGCAAGGAGATCACCCAGAACCTGCTGCGCTTCTCCCAGCAGCGGGAGCGCGCGGACCTGCGGCCGGTGGACCTCAACGCCGTGGTGCGCGACGCGCTCACCCTCACCGAGCACCAGGTCCTCAGCGACGGCATCCTCCTGTCCACCCAGCTCGCCTCCAACCTGGGGCGCGTGCGGGCCGACCCCGGCCACCTGTCGCAGGTGGTGCTGGCGCTGTTGTCCAATGCCCGCACCGCGATGATGAAGTCGCCCACGCGCAGGCTCGTGCTGCGCACCGGCCAGCGCGAGGGCCGCGCCTTCCTGGAGGTGGAGGACACGGGCAAGGGCATCGCCCCCGACATCCGCCCGCGCATCTTCGAGCCCTTCTTCACCACCAAGGACGTGTGGTCCAACGTGGGGCTGGGCCTGAGCGTGGCGTGGCGCGTCGTGACGGAGGCGGGGGGCACCATCACCGTGCGCTCCGAGGCGGGCAAGGGCGCGTGCTTCACGGTGGAGCTGCCGAAGGCATGAGCTTGGCCATGGGCTGTGATAGCTAACGGGAGACGCAATGGCCGAGCCCCGCTCCAGCCGGCGCCAGACGCCCTTCTTCCTCGGCCTCGCGCTCATCCTCGCCGCGCTGCCCCTGGGGTGGTACGTCTTCCTGCGCTCGCCGCCGCCCGCGCCGCCGCCGCCCGCGCCGCCGGTGGCGGTGGTGAGCGAAGCGCCCATCGTGGAGAAGGCGCTGGAGCTGGAGTTGACGGAGGTCACCGGCACGGTGGAGGTGAAGTCCGGTGACGGTTCGTGGCGCACGGCGGCGGTGGGCATGGCGCTGCGCCGGCATGACCAGGTGCGCACCGACGACGGCTCGTACGCGGTGCTCATCGGCGGCGAGGCGGTGGAGTTCCGCATGGACCCGGGCACGGAGGTGTCCGTGGAGGACCTCACCAAGTCCGTGTCCCGCCTCCTGCTCGCCAACGGTATGGCCACCGCCATCGTCCGTCCGGGCGTGCGCCACACCTTCGAGGTGAAGGCGGCGCAGAGCGACGCGGTGGCCACGTTGCAACAGGGGGGTGTCTTCACCATGAGCAACAACGGCCAGGGCACGGTGGCCGTGGGGACGCGCGAGGGCGAGGTCACCCTCGTGGGCCAGGGCAAGGTCGTCATCGTTCGTGCGGGGCAGCAGTCCATCGTGCGTCCCGGCCACGCGCCCTCGGAGCCGGCCCAGGTCCCCTCCAGCCTCCTGCTCAAGGTGGACTGGCCGGTGGACCGAACGCGCCGCGAGCGCGAGCTGGTGGTGAAGGGCCAGACGACGCCCGGCAGTCGCGTCGAGGTGAACGCCCTGCGCGTCCCCACCGACGCCGACGGCCGCTTCGAGCGCAAGGTGAAGCTGAAGGAGGGGGCCAACACGGTGGATGTCCGCGCCGTCGGCGTGGGCCGCGTCGAACAGCGAGAGCGCGCCGACCTCGTGGTCGACACCCGGCCTCCGTCCATGAAGACCGACACGGACATCTGGAACCAGGCCAACGACGGCGCCCACTGAGGCGCCACCGACCAGACGAGCGAGCGGCTTGACCCCCGGCAGAGGGTCTCCCTAGACTCCTGGGTACAACGTCGTTCCTGTTCAAGGGCAATCCAGGGCGAAAGACCTGGTGCGCAAAGCCGCGGGGCCTGAAGTCCGGCCGGCCGTGACCGCCGTGGGAAGAACCATCCGGGGTGGACTTCCGGACCCACTGCGCCTTGTGCGGGGCAATGGGTCGGCTGTTCCTCGAGTCCTTCGGGAGGTTCTCCTCATGCTGCGCGCGCTCCCCCTCCTGACGTGTCTGTTGCCCGCGCTGTCCTCCGCCGCCGAGGCCCCATCGCTCGCGGGCACCTTGCAGGTGGTCAACTCCAGCCCTGGAGACCAGACGGATCCCCACGTGAGTGGCTCGCTCGTGGCGTACACGAACGAGTCGGGCGGCTCGAGCGAGATCCGCTACCACGACCTGACGACGGGCGCCGACGCGGCCATCCCCAATGACGGCGCGTTCGACTTCGTGTCGGACGTCAGCGGGGAGACGGTGGTGTTCACCCGCGTGAGCACCTCGAGCGCCATCTTCACCTTCGACGTGAGCGCGGACGGGCCCGCGGTGGAGCTGGCGCCGCAGGAGGGCAGCAGCCGGCGCGCGGCCGTCATCGGCGGGCGCACCGTGGCGTGGCAGGACTTCGGCTTCACCGGCAACACGCTGGAGCCGGAGATCGCCGTGTTCGACCTGGACCAGCGCACGCTGACGCGCCTCACCGACGACCACATGCTGGACCGCACGCCCGCGGTGTCCCCGGATGGCAAGACCGTCGTGTGGGCCAAGTGCGACGTGGCGGGACAGCACTGTGACATCTGGCAGGCGCGCTGGAGCGGCGATCGCTTCAACTCCCAGGCCCTCACCGGCAGCGAGGGCGAGGAGTCCCAGCCGGACACCAACGGCGACATCGTCGTCTACGCCAGCACGCGCGTCGTGAACGGCGTGTCGGACCGGGACATCTACTGGAAGCCCGTCAACGGCGGCGCCGAGCAGCGGCTCGAGCTGCCCGGGCTCGACGCGAACCCCAGCGTCAGCGGCTCGCTGGTGGCCTTCGAGCGCCGCGACCCGGAGAAGGGGGACTTCGACATCGTGCTCTACGACCTGAGCACGCAGACGCTCTACCAGCTGACGAACTCCCCGGAGGACGAGAACCTCAACGACCTGAGCGTGTCCGATGACGGCACGGTGCGCGTGGTGTGGACCGTGGCGGAGGCGGGGGACTTCAACGTCCACGCCTTCACCTTCAAGCTGCCACGAGAGAACCCCTGCGACGGCGTGAAGGCGCTGGGCACGCAGCCGCGCACGGCGGAGCAGGTGTGCAACCAGCCCGGCGCGACGCCGCTGCTCGCCGCGCTCGAGGTGGCGCGCACCACGGGACAGCCCAACGCGGTGTCGCTCGGCTTCTACGGCAAGGGCGCGGGCGTCATGTGTGTCGACAATGGCTATGCCGGGGAGCGCGCCACGTCCGGCTGGGTGTGGCTGGATGGCGCGGAGGTCGTCGACCCGTCGAGTTTCAAGCCCGGTGTCTCACTCGTGGCCCGAGACATCCGGATGAAGGGCAGCAGCTGGCTGGCGGCCCTCATCTCCGGGAGCGCGGGCAGCTCGTTCCGCATCCGTGTCTACGGCGAGCCGTCTCAGTGCGATGTCTCGGATGTTTCAGCCGCGGACCTTCAGGGTTCCCAGGTCGTCCCCGGGGTGCGCGTGGCCCCCGTCGTGGTCGACATGGGTGGGGTGTCAGCCCTGACCTTTGGCAACGAGGATGGACCAGGCTGTAGCACGGGCGGGAGTGCCCTGACGGCGGGGGGGCTGGTGTTGCTGGCGCTGTGGCTGGCCCGGCCTCGGCGTGCACGTGTCGTCATCGCGCGGAAGGAGCTTCGACGGAACGGCGGCGCCCTGTAGAGTTACACGCGCCCTGAACCGGTTTCTCCTCGCCATCCTCCTGACCCTGAGCGCCCCGGCCTGGGCGGACACGCTCGAATTGCTCGGGCCGTCGTCCGCCGTCGCGCCGGACGGCTTCCCCGTGGCGCTCGCGCGCAAGGACGCGTCCGGCGTGCTCGTCCCGTTGGGGACGCCCACCGTGAGCGCCGAGGGCGCGGAGCTGCGCGAGGGGCCGGCCCAGCCGCCGCTGCGCACGTTCATGGTGGTGCCCCGCGCGGGCGCGCGCGAGGTGCTCGTGAGGGCCCGGGGGGACGGGTTGGAGACGCAGGCGCGCTTCGTGCTCGGCCCTCCGGCGACGGAGGTGAAGCTGGCGTTGGAGCCCTCCGCGCCCGTGAAGGGGCGGGACAAGGAGGCGGTGCTCACCGTGCGGATGCTGCGACCGGATGGCATGGCCGACGACAGCGGCGCGCCGCCGGTCGTCCGGGTCAGCACCGGGCGCATCGAGGGCCTCGAGCGCACCGGGCCCGGCCTCTATCACGCGCGCTACGTGCTGCCGGACACGCGTCATCCGGAGGTGGCCATCCTGGTGGCCTTCTCCGCGTGGCCCAGCCCCCAATCCGTGCACGGCGCCTACGGGCGGGTGTTGGTGCCGCTGGCGGCGTCCGTCAACCTGCCGGGCACGACGGAGCCGGACGCGCGCATCTCCGTGGCCATCGCCGGAGAGACCTTCGGTCCGGTGACGGCGGGCGCGGACGGGCGCTTCCGTCTCCCCATCGTCGTGCCCCCGGGACACCGCTTCGGGCAGGGGAGCGTGGTGGACCGCGCGGGCAACGTGCGGCGCATGCCGGTGGACCTCAACCTGCCGCCCACGGATGGACTCGCGTGCGTGTTGCAGCCGCAGCGACTCCCCGCCGACGGCGCCTCCCGCGCGCGGCTGCTGTGCGCGACGAGTGATCCACTCGGCAACCCCGTGGACGACGCGAAGGTGACCACGCAGGTGCGCCATGGGGCGTTGCGTGGGCCCGTGCGCGCGGCGGGCGGCATGCTGGAGTGGCTCTACACCGCGCCGCGCGTCCTCGCCGACGACGAGCGCATCGAGGTCGCGTGGCCGCAGCGCGGCCCGGGCTCCCGCGAGTCGCTCGCGCTCCAGTTGGTGCAGGGCCCCGTGCAGGAGGTCCGCGCGACGCTGTCCGACTCGCTCGTGCATCGTGGCTCGGAGGCGAGGGTGACGTTGGAGGCGCGGGATGCCCTGTCGCGGCCGCGCTCGGGGGCGACGGTGGAGCTGGAGGCGCCCGTGGGTACCTTCGCGCCCGTGGTGGAGTCGCCCCGTGGCACCTACGTCGCGCTCTGGCAGCCGCCGCCGTCGGGCGTGGACACCGAGGTGACGCTGCGGGCGCGTGCGTGGGGGCCGGTGGGCAGCGAGCCGGCGCGCATCTCCGTCTGGCGGCAGGAGGACGGGTTGTACGCGGGCGTGTCGGACCTCGCGGGGCTGCCCGTGCCCTCGCAGCCGCTGCGGGTGGACGGCCGACCGCTCACGACGGGCGCGGATGGCGTGGTGGCCCTGGGGGCGCTGGCGCCCGGGACACATGTCGTCGCGCATGGTGTGTGGACGGGCCTGGTGCGGTCCATCCATGTCCTCGGGACGGAGGGGCTGGTGTATCCGCTGGAGGCGCCGCTCGTGCCGGCCGCCGCCCGGTTGTCGGTGCGGCTGGCGCCCGAGGTGCCCGTCAACGTCCGGCTGCGCGTCGAGGGGACGCGGGTGACGTACTGGGTGGAGGACGCGAAGGGGCAGGTGCTCACGGGGCGCGAGGTGCATGTCTCGCTGTCGGGCGGCGCCCAGAGCGCGCTCGAGCACCGTGATGGGCGCACGTCGTTCACCGTGACCACCGAGCGGCCCGTGAGCGTGTCCGTGGCCGACGTCGCCACGGGCGTGACGGCCCTGGCGGAGGTCCGTCCATGACGCCCGCGCGCTGGCTGTGGATGGCCGTGCTGCTGGCGACGCCCGCCTGGGCCCAGGGCGTGACGACGGACGTCCCGTCGCTCGCGTCGACCATCGCCGGTCGCGTGTGCGAGGACGTGGATGGCGACGGGCGCTGCGGCGTGGACGAGCCGGGGCTGGTGAACGTGCGCCTCGTGCTGGCCACGGGGCGCGAGGTGCGCACGGATGCGCGTGGCCGCTTCCACCTGACGGGCGTGGACTCGCGCACCCCCGACGCCACCCGAGGGTTCCACCTGCGCCCCGGGCGGCATCGGCTCAAGGTCGACACGCGTTCGCTGCCGGCCTCCAGCCGCGTGAGCCCGGAGGCGGCCACGGTCGAGGTGCCGTGGGGGGCCGTCGCCCTCCAGGACTTCGCGGTGCGGCTCCCCGAGGCGAAGTCCGCGGTGCCGCTCAACCTGTCCTATGCGGACTCGCCTCCCGTGGCGGAGGTGGTGGCGGGGGGCGTGCGCTTCCTCCTGGCGGGGCAGGCCTCCGTGGGCGACCGGGTCCGCGTCTCCGGGACGGACGCCGACGTGGACGCGCGAGGCGCGTGGCGCGCGAACGTGTCGGTGGGGGTGGGGGAGAACCCGCTCGTCATCACGGCCACGTCCGAGGAGGGCGTCGCGCGGTTGTTCCGCCAGCGTGTCGACGTGGTCCGCCGGGACGAGGGATGGATGGTCATCCCCCGGCACGTGGAGCCGGTGGGTACGGTCCGCCTGCCCATGCGACGGGACGAGGCCACCGCGAGCGGCTCCACCCAGCTCGAGGTGAGCGCTCCGGCGGGCACCCTCGTGCGCGGCCCCCAGGGCACGCTCGTCATCGGGCCGGAGGGGCACGTGGACGTCCCGGTGACGCTGGCGCCGGGACGCAACGAGGTGGTCCTCGCGCTGGCGATTCCCGGGCAGCCGGAGCGGACGGAGACGCTGCTCCTGGTCGCGGAGGAGAGGCCCTTCGCGGTGGCCCTGCTGGACGTCGAGGCGACGTACGCGCCCGCGGATGGCGACGTGCAGCTGCGCGGGCGGGGCACCGCCCACGCGGAGCTGCGCATTCGCGACGTCGAGGTGGTGGGCGAGCTGGACCTGCGGGACACGGATGGTCGCACCCTGCATGGCGCGGAGCCGCCGGACTGGCTGCGTCCCCGCATGCCGGAGCGCTTCGACCGGGTGGCGGACCCCGACTTCTCTCCCGAGGAGTGGGCCGATGACTCCGTGTCCCTGACGCCGAACGCCTCCGAGGCGCGGCTTCGCGTGGAGGCGCGACACGCGGACTACGGCCGCCTGGGACTGGGCACCTACCGCGCGCTCGTCCAGGACCGGGAGGTGGGGCGCTACCACCGGGCGTTGTTCGGTCCCTACGCGGAGCTGAGGACGTCGAAGGCGCCGGGCCCGGGCCTCCGCGCGGGCGTGGAGGGCTTCGGCGGCAGCCTGACCGACCCGACGCGCAGCCTCACGGCCGTCCCCGCGCACGAGGAGCTGCGGGCGACCGGCGGCAGCCTGTACTACCTGGGCGCGGTGTCCGTGGTGGAGGGCTCGGAGCTGTTGCGCATCGAGGTGCGCGACGGCGTCACGGGCCTGCCGCTGGCGGAGCGCCACCTGGTGCGCGGGCGGGATTACGACATCGACTACTTCGCGGGGCGCATCCTGTTGTCGCGCCCGCTCTCGTTCCTCGCGGGCGAGCCGTTCCTTCACACGGACATGGTGACGCAGGCGCCGGAGCCCGTGCTCGTCGCGGACTACGCGACCCTGCGCACCGCCGACGCGGAGGACGCCGCGGGCGCGGAGCTCTGGGCCGAGTGGCGCGGGGCCAGCCTGGGGCTGGCCGCCGTGCGCGAGGGGCGCGAAGGCAAGCCGTACACCCTCTATTCGGGGCGCGCGTCGGGACAGCTCGCGGCCTTCTCGCTGGAGGCGGAGGTCGCCTCCAGTCGTGGCACGGCGGTGGGCGCGGGGCACTTCGGTGTCTCGGATGATGGGGGCCTCAGCTTCCTCCGGCCCGTCGCCAGCGTGGGCGCCCGGGGCGAGGCGGTGGGGCTGCGCGTGCGGGGGCCGGGGTTGATGGCGGAGGGGTCCATCGACGCGTCCTACCGTTGGCGTGCGCGCGGGTTCTCCGACGGAGCACACACCGAGGCGGCCCGCTTCCAGCAACTCTCCCTGCGGGCGCGACAGCCAGTGGGCCGACTGCGCCTGTCGCTGCTGGCGGATGATCGACGCTCCGCGGACCCCCGAGCGCCCTTCGAGGACCATCCCTTCGCCGCGAGCACCGTGGGCGTGAGCGTGGGCTGGGAGGAGTCGTCCTGGGGCGTGAGCGTGGAGGGCCGCGACGCGCGCCTGAAGGCCGCGGAGGTCGTGGGCGAGGGCCCGGCCCTGTCGGGTGGACGCACGTCGGTGGGCCTCGCGGCGCGCTATCGCCTGATGGACGAGGTGTGGCTCCAGGCGTCGCATCGCCAGAAGCTCGCGCTGCACGGCGCGGGTCCGGGGCGCGTGGACGACACGTTCACCTCGGCGGGCGTGGACGTGGAGCTGGGGCGCGACACGCGGCTGGGCGTTCGCGGCGGGTGGGGGCCCGACCTCGGCCCCCGGGCGTGGGCGCAGGTGGAGTCGCGCAGCGGCTCGGAGGTCTTCTACGGCGGCTATTCGGTGGACGTGGACGGGCCGGATTTCGGCGCGGGCCGCACCCTGACGGGCGCGCGCACGGAGCTGCCCGACAGCGGCACGGCCCTCTTCGTGGAGGAGGTGGGCCTGCACGACGCGACATCGGTGCGGCTGTCGCGGGCGGTGGGACTCCAGCAGACGTTGTCGGGGGGCTTCAGCGTGGGCGCGCGCTACGAGCGGGGCGTGCGCAGCCTGCTCGACATCGACCCACCGCTGCGCCGGGACGCGGGCGGTGTGTTCGGCCAGCTCCTCCTGGACCGGCTGCGGCTGGAGGGGCGGGTGGAGCTGCGCCGGGAGAAGGGCACCGCCGAGCGCGGGTCGAGCGCGCCGGTGGATCGGCTCCAGGCGGTGGTGGCGTTGGCGGCCGAGGCCGAGCTGCACCGCGACGTGACGGCCTCCGGGCGTGTGGACTTCTCTCGCACCGTCAACGAGGACGCCCTGGAGGCGCGGTTCCTGGAGGGCTACGCGGCGGTGGCCTGGCGCCCGGGCCCCTGGCTGGTGGTGGCCCGTTACGCCGTCACGCGCGAGCTGCTGCCAGGGGCGCGGAGCGCATTCGGAGACAGGGCGTTGCAGATCCTCTCGCTCATGCCGGCCGTGCGGCTGGGAGACCGCGTCGCCGTCGCCGCGGGCCTGCACGCGGGGCGCGGGAGCCTGGAGGACTCGGCGCGGTGGGTGTGGACGGGGACGGTGCGCCCCTCACTCCGCGTGGTGGGCGGGCTGGAGGTCGCCGGGGAGGTGGCGCGCAGGACGTCGTCCCCGGAAGGCGACCGGTTGACAGCCGTGCGCGCGGAAGTGGCATATCGGATGGATGAGCGGCTGCGAATGGCCGTCGGGTACACATTGCTGGGCTTCAGCGGCTTGGGGCTGGCGTCCGAATCGTCGGATGATCAGGACCGGCTCTACCTGCGGGCGGAACTCGCCTACTAGGAGCATCCCGTGCGCGCCGGCATCGTCATCTGCCTCTGGCTCGGAATGACCGCGGTCGCCTCCGCGGACTGGAGAGAGGGGCTCGTCGTCTCGGGCGACCCTCGCGACGTGAAGGCGTGGAGCCCGGGCGTCGTGGCCTATGCCCACTCCACGGGCGCGGAGCTGCACGTCAACGAGGTCGCCGCCGAGACGCGCCCCTTCTCCCTGGGCATCGGGATGCTGCGCATCCCCGAGAGCGACTGCTTCGTCGGCGTGAGGGAGTCAGGGCTGCTCTATACCGGCGGGGACTGCACGCTGACGGGGCCTGGCAACCTCGTGCCGGAGCTGTCGGGCTCGACGATGTTCAAGCTCGTGCGGGTGCGGCAGACGCCTTCGGGACGCGGCTATGCCGCCGTCTCCGTCGACGCGAACGGGTTCCAGCTCCTCACGGTGGCGCCCGCGCAGCTGTCGCAGACGCCCTGGTCGACCGTCCTCCATCCCGTGTTGTTCAAGGCGACGTCGGTGATGGGGGTGACGGACACGGCTGGCAACGTGGGCCATGCCCTGGTGCACGTGGTGGGCCCCCCGAACCTCCTGTGGTTCCGGGAAGGGCAGCTGGAGGGGAACGTCAACCTCGAGCTCACCCCGAACGCGCTCCAGACGGTGGACCTCATCCCCAACGATGGGCCCCACCCGCTGGCGCTGGTGGGCAACCAGGATGGAATCTTCTGGGGCCAGCTCCAGCCCCCCGCTCCGGGGACCAACTTCACGGACTTCCATGCGGCGACGCTGCTCGATGGCGCGGGGGTGAACGTCAACTCCCTCGACGTGAACACCGAGCAGGGCAGCGCGCTGGGCGTGGGCTTCGGCCTCGCCATCGGCCGGCGCAACGGCGAGGCCGTGGTGCTGGGCGCCGTGCCCGCCGCCACCGCCGCGGAAGCGGGCAAGGTGTGGCGCGTGCATCCCACGTTCGCCGCGGCGGGGCTGCCCGTCACCGACCCGTTCGACCAGGTGTCCTGCGCGGACTCCGCCTTCTGCGTCATCACCCTGCGAAACCAGGGACAGAACGTCATCTATTACGAGAACGTCCACGCGCCCGTGTTCAACGCGATTCCCGAGCCCGTCGAGCTCGACGAGGGGGCGCTGCGGACGCTGGACATCAGCGCGACGGACGGCGATGGCGACGCCCTGCGCGTCACCGCGGCCCCGACCTCCTCCACCCTGGTGTCGTTGAGCACGACGCCACGGCCGGATGCCGTCTCCATCGACATCTCCGCGCCCGTCGTCTGCAAGACGACCCTGACCCAGTTCTCCGTGGCCGCGTCCGACGGGATGCGGACCCACGACCAGCAGCGGACGGTGGACGTGCGCATCGTCAACCGCAACGGCCCCGAGCGTCCCCTGGTGACGCCCTCCCTCGCCTCGACGACGGCGGGAGGAGCGCAGCGGCTCTTCATCGCCACGGAGGCGCCGGGGGCCACGTGCGAGTCGACGGCGTATGTCTGGGTCTCCCCACCCGGGCAGCCGCAGCTCGTGTTCGACGACGACGGCAAGGCGACGTTCACGCCGCCGGCCAACCTGTGCTCGGCCTCGGGGGTCCGCTACACGTACGAGGTGCGGGCCCGGGACGAAGGGTCGGCCCTGTCCGAGCCCACCTCCTTCTCCGTGGACGTGGCGCCGTGGGGCGCGCCCTCGGCGCCCTTCTCCGCGGGCGCCGTGCGTCAGCTGACGTCGGGGCCCGGCGCGAGCGTGGAGTTGCGTCCGGACTCGCTGCACCCGTGTGATGGATCGCCAGGGCTTCCCGCCGTGGAGACGGTGTGGCGGCTGGCGCCGGGCACGACGGTGCCCGCGGGGGTCCGGGTGGTGGGCGCGGACGGACGGAGCGTCGACCTCACGTCGCCCGTGTCGGCCCTGGCCCTCGAGGTGGAGGCGGAGGCGTGCAGCGAGGGCACGCTGACCCTCTCCGCCTACAACCGCATGCCCGTCGCCGGCGGCGGGATGCAGGAGGGCCCCGCGTCCACCGTGGTCGTCGAAGTGAAGCCGGAGGTGGAGCAGGTCTCCACCGCGAGCCTCACCCTGACGGAGCGCCTCGAGGCGGGGGTGTTGGAGGTCCAGCTGGGGACGTCGCTGCGCTGCCCCGGGGCCTACGACCTCCACGCGCGCATGTCCGTCGAGGGCGCGGGCCAGCCGGCGCAGGTGGTGCCCGTGCCGGGCGTCTGGCGTCCGGCGCTGCCAGCGGTCTGTTCCGCCGAGCGCTTCACGGTGCGCGGCGAGTTGTTCTCGGACGTCACGCCGCCCGTGGAAGGAGGCCGCGCCCAGCTCGAGGTCACCGCGCTGGCGCGCCCCGCGGCGCTGGGAGGCCTGGAGGGCGGCGCGCTCATCGCCCGCTGTGGCGAGGGCGCGAGCACGTCGCTGACGCAGACGATTCCGCCGGACGCCTGTGGGCAGGTGACGCTCTCCTGGGTGCAGGAAGGTGGCCCCGCGCTGCGCGAGCCCTCGATGGAGGGCGCGAGCGTCTCGGTCGTCACCCAGGACACGGGCCTGCAGACGCTGGTGGGACAGTCCGTCACCCTGCGCGTCACCGCCGACGCGGGGCAGGGCAACCAGGCCACGGCGGTGCACACCGTGCCCATCCTCGCGGAGCCCTTCGTGGACGTGTCCCACGCGACCGAGGCGCCCGCGGGCTCCGACACGGGCATGGTGGGCGTGGTGGTGGAGCTGCGCAACACCACCGGCTGCGACGTGACGGGCCTGCGCTACGTCGAGGGCATCGAGGGGATGGAGGTGGTGCCCGGCAGCGTGAAGCTGGACGGCCATGCGCTCGTGGAGGTGGGGGCCCCGGACGGCTTCACCGTCGAGGGCGTGGCGCTGCCGGCGCGGGGCACGGGGCAGTTGACGTACGTCGCCCGCTCGCGGCTGCTCGCCCCCCCACGCTTCACGGGGCAGGTGTTCCTCAACGGCGTCCCCGTGTCCGGCCCGCTCGCGCCGGGGCCGAAGTCGTCGGGCTGTGGTTGCTCCGGCGGCGGTCCGGGGACGGCGCTCGTCGCGCTGGGGACGCTGCTGGGCCTGCTGCGCCGCCGCCGGGAGTCCCAGGCGCGGCGCTGAGCCTCAGAGGCCGAAGGTGATGCGGTGGCGGCGGCTGGGCAGCTCTGGCCGCTCCTCCAGGACGCCGAGCAGCTCCAGCGCGCGCAGCGTGGCCAGGGCCTGCCGCTCCGACAGGTCCGTCAGCGCGAGCAGGTCGTCCACCGTCTTGCTGCCATCCGCGTACGCGAGCAGCAGCGCCTGCGGGCCCTGGAGCTTGAGCTCGTGCAGCCCATAGGGCGGATCCGCGGTGGGGAACAGTCGCCGCGAGGCGGCCACGCGCTGTCTCAGGGCGACCAGCGTCTCCGTGCGCTCCACGCCCTCCAGCACCAGGTCGCCCGGGAAGACGGACAGCTTCACCAGGTCCGCCCGCTGCGGACGCATGGGGCTGAAGCCATACTGGCCCTCCGTCCACGCGAAGGTGGTCCACAGCAGCTCGCGGACCTGGTCCTCCAGCAGCTGCTTGCGGCGCGCCTCGTCCAGCACACCCAGCTTCAGCATGGCCTCGCCGGTGCGCAGGTTCTGCTCCTTCGCGTACGCGGCCACCTCGACGAGGCGCTGCTCGGGGAGCACGCCCCGGCGCACGCAGAAGCGACCGAAGCGCTCCTGCGCCAGGTTGGAGGCGGCGTACACGATGCGGCCGGACTCGAAGTAGACGACCTTGAGCACCGAGCCCTGCTTGAGCTTCAGCTCTCCGTGGTGGCGCGACTCGTAATACGCGTTGAGCAGCCGCGGCACGGAGGTGTCCTTCAGCTCTCCCGCCAGGGACCACTCCGGCAGCGTCTTGCGCGCGCGCGCCGTGGCGGCCGGGGCCCGCTCCGCGGGAGCATCCCAGACCTTCTCGCGGTGGGCGAAGGGGAGGGGGAGCGCCGCCTCCTCGCCGTCCAGCCCCGGCAGGGGCGCGGACTCGGGGACCGGTTGCAGCGGGGCCGCCGCCTCGCCCTCCTCCGGCACCAGCTCCTCCAGGACGATGAGGTCCGCGTCGTCGAGCAGCGCGTCCTGGGCGGACTCCTCCACCGGCGGCGCGGCGCGGGGCACGGGCGTGACGCCACCCGCCTGCTCCAGCGCGTCCATCACCACCAGCAGCTCGAAGGGCTTCTCGAAGAAGCCGCGTGCGCCATGGACCTGCACGGCCTCCTGCGCGAAGCGGTCCCCCTTGTAGACGCCGCTCACGGCGATGGAGGGGACGCCGTGGGCGCGCAGGGCGCCGAGCACCTCGCTGCCGCGGATGTCCGGCAGCAGCAGGTCCACCAGCGCCGCGTCCCACTTCGTGCCGGGGCCGAGCGCCTCCAGCGCCGCCTCGCCGGTATGGACGGCCCTCGCCTCGTGTCCCCGGCTCTGGGCCGTGGAGACGATGAGCGAAGCCAGTTCCTGGTTGTCCTCGACGATGAGCAGTCGCGCCATGGGCGTGCGGACCATAGCATCCGTCCCATGAACGTTCAGGGCTTCCACCACGTGGCAATCCAGGCGCGGGACGTCGAGCGGGTGACGGCGTTCTACAGGGACTTGCTGGGCTTCCCCGAGCTGACCCGTCACCACCGGCCGGACGGCTCCCTGCGGAGCATCTGGGTCTCCGTCCCCGGCGGGGCCTTCCTGGCCATCGAGGCGGTGGGAGGAACCCCCGAGCAGGCCCCCTTCCGGCACGAGCAGCCGGGCTTGCTGATGCTCGCCTTCCGCATCCCCCGCGCGGAGCGTGAGGCGGCGGTGTCCGCGTTCACTCGGGCGGGTATTTCCCTGGAACATGAAACACGCTGGACGGTGTACGTGAGGGACCCGGAGGGCAACCGCGTGGCGCTCAGTCACCACCCGGAGGACTAGCGCGGGCCGCGTGTCCGCTTGCGGAGCGGGAGGGGGCACGGCTACAAGCCGAGGCATGCGCCTGGGTGAATTGCTCCTGAAGGAAGGTCTCGTCACGGCCGACGGGCTCGAGGAGGCGCTCGAGGCGCAGGTGGTGCATGGGGGCCGGCTGGGGACGAACCTGGTGGAGCTGGGGCTGCTCTCCGAGGTGGACCTGGCGAAGTCGCTGGGGCGGCTGCACAACAGCGCGTTCGCCAGCGGGGAGATGGTGCCCGACCCGAAGGCGATGGAGCTGGTCTCCGCCAACCAGGCGGACGACAAGGAGCTGCTCCCCATGCGGGTGGACGCCACGCGGCTGAGCGTCGCGGTGGTGAATCCGCACGACTTCGCGACGCTCGACGCCATCGCCTTCAAGACGGGCAAGCGCATCGTGCCGGTGGTCATCCCCGAGTTCCGGATGAACCAGCTGCTGCGTCGCTACTGCAAGGCGTTCCGGCCGCTGCGCGCCATCGACATGAACGCGGTGCGGCCGCGCCCGGCGCCGGGCTCCCAGGCGGAGCTGGCCAAGGCCGCGGAGAAGCCGCCCGACCTGATGAGCGAGGAGGAGTTCCAGTCCGTCTACGCGCAGGCGCTGCGCGGCGGCGCGGACTCCGAGGACGCGGTGGGCGAGGAGGAGATCATCACCGGCGTGGAGGTGGTGGAGGCCGCCCCGGAGCCGGTGCGCGTCGCCCCGCCCCCGCCGCCGCGCCCCCCCGTGGCGCCTCCCACGGCGGCTGTGCCTCCGGTGGCCCCGCCCCGCCCGGTGGCGCCGCCCGCGCCTCCGCCCATCCACGTGGGGGTCCCCATCGCGGAGGTTGCGCCGCGACAGGCCCCCGCGCCCGTGGCGGCCTCCGCTCCCGTCGCGCCTCCGCCCGTCGCCGCGCCCACCGCGCCGCCGGCCCGTCCGCCGGAGCCGCCCCCCACGCCGCTGACCTTCGCGGAGGCGCAGGCCGAACTGGCGCGCAGCCTGGACCGCGAGGACGTGGCGCGCACGGTGCTGCGCTTCGCGATGGGCAAGTGGAAGCGCAACCTGCTCCTGTCGGTGCAGGGCAGCCTCGTCACCGGCTGGCACGGCATGGGCTCCGGTGTGCGAGAGGCGGCGGTGCGGCGCATCGGCGTGGCCCTGCGCGAGCAGAGCACCTTCCGTCTGGTTCGAGACACACGCTCCCACTACGTCGGCCCGGTGCGGCGCGACGCGGCGATGGCCGTGTTCTACAAGCTGCTGGGCGGTGGCTTCCCCACGACCGCCGTCATCCTCCCCCTGTTGGTGCGGGGGAAGGTGGTGCACCTGCTGTACGTGGACAACGGGCCGGATCAGCTCACGCCGCCGGATGTGGGGGAGCTGATGATTCTGTCGCAGAGCGTCGGGCGCTCGTACGAGGCGATGATGCGTCGCCGCAAGAGCGCTTGAGACACGCTCGGGATTCTCGACGGCGGGTCGGCTGTTCGCCGCCGCGACGTCCCGGGGCCGGGAAGGTCCACTCCGAGGGTCGCGCGCGGGTCCGCAGGAGTCTTTCGTGGAAGATTCTCGCAACGAGGGACGGGGAGACGAGGAGGCGCTGCTGAGGGCGCTCCTCGAGGCGATGGAGGCCGCCAACCGCGGCGACTTCTCGCACCGCGTGGCCGTCACCGGCGCCCATCCGCTCCTGGACCGGCTCGCCGAGACGTTCAACGCGGGCGTCTCCCGCCTGGAGGTCCTCACCGACGACGTGGCCCGCGTGGCGCGCGAGGTGGGACTGGAGGGGCGGCTGGGGGCGCACGTGGCGACGCTCGACGTGGAGGGGCGCTGGCGCCAGCTGGCGGAGGGGGTGAACATCCTCGCGGCGAGCCTCACCACCCAGGTGCGCGACCTCATCGAGGTGAGCACCGCGGTGGCCCGTGGCGACCTGTCCCGGCAGCTGACGACGGAGGTGCGCGGCGAGAGCCAAGAGCTGAAGGACATCGTCAACGCGATGGTGGAGCAGCTGCGCGTGTTCTCGCGCGAGGTGACGCGCGTGGGCCGGCAGGTGGGCGTCGAGGGAGGGGCCTCCGCTTCGGACGAGCTCGCCGGCGTGTGGAAGGACCTCAACGACAACGTCGGCTTCACGGAGAAGCTGGCGCTCGCGTCGCGCAACAAGAGCGAATTCCTGGCGACCATCACCCACGAGCTGCGCACGCCGCTCAACAGCCTGCTCCTGCTGGCGAAGGTGCTCTCCGACAACACGGAGCACCGGCTGGGCCCGAGGGAGGAGGAGTACGCGCGGACCATCCACGCCGCGGGAATGGACCTGCTCGCCCTCATCAACGACATCCTGGACCTGTCGAAGGTCGAGGCGGGGATGATGCGCGTGGAGCCGGTCGACGTGCTCCTCACCGACGTGAAGCTGGCCATGGAGCGCGAGTTCCAGCACGTGGCGGACGACAAGGGCCTGGGCTTCGGCGTCGCGCTCTCCGGCTCGCGGCCTTGGAAGGTGCACACCGACCCGATGCGGCTGAGGCAGGTGCTCAAGAACCTGCTCGCCAATGCCTTCAAGTTCACGGAGAAGGGGCGCGTGGAGCTGCGCATCACCTCCGTGGAGCAGGGGCTCTTGCGCTTCGACAGCGAGGCGCTCAACCAGGCCGAGGCCCTGTGGGCGTTCAGCGTCACGGACACCGGCATCGGCATCCCGCAGGAGGCGCTGGGCCGCATCTTCGAGGCCTTCCAGCAGGCGGAGTCCACGACGAGCCACCGCTACGGCGGCACGGGGCTGGGGCTGTCCATCAGCCGCGAGCTGACGCGCCTGCTCGGCGGCGAGCTGCACGTCACGAGCGAGCCCGGACGGGGGAGCACCTTCACGCTCTACCTCCCGGAGGTGTACGTCGGCGGCGCCGTCCGGACGCCGGAGGCCACCGGTCCGGCCGTGGCCCTCCAGGCGGCTCCGGTGATGCTGGAGTCGGTGCCGTTGTTCGCCCCCGTCCACGGGGGGGACCGGGGCGAGCCGACGATGGCGGGCCTCGACGTGGAGGCACCGGACGCGAGCGCGCTGGAGGTGTCGTCCTCGATGCTCCTCGGCGCGACCTGGGCGGACGCGGCGGGCCCCGCGGAGTTTCCACGCTCCAACAAGGGGCTCGCCGGCCGCCGCATGCTCGTGGTGGACGACAACATCCGCGAGGTCTTCTCGCTCATCAGCGTGTTGGAGGCGCGGGGCCTCGAGCTGCTGCACGCGGAGGCGATGGGCGAGGCGCTCGGGCTGCTCCAGGACTCACCGGAGCTGGACGGGATGCTCCTGCTCGTCCCCATGACGGACGAGAGCTACGCGACGGTGCGCGCCATCCGCCGGGACGCACGCTTCGGTGGGTTGCCCATCGTCGTCGTCACCTCGACCATGACGGATGACGAGCGCAAGGCGTGTCTGGCGGCCGGGGCCAGTGACTACCAGGCGCGGCCCGTGGACATCGACCGCGTCCTCGCGCTGGTGTCCCGGAGGGGCCAGGAGTAACCCGGCCGCTCCGGCGAGGGGGCTCGCGTCACTCCTCGGGCGGCGCCTCGAAGTCGACGTCGAAGTTCATTCGCTGGCCGGCTTCGATCTTGAAGGCCTTCTGCCAGCGCGCGCCGCTGGCGATGACCAGGAGCTGGTGGTTGCCCTCGTAGATCTCCTGCTCCTCGACGGGAGCCGCGCCGACGAGGCGGCCGTCGATGGTGACGATGGCGTCCTTCGGAGCGCGCACGGTGACGTAGCTCTTGTTCAGGTAGACCTGGAGCGACGCGCGGCCATTGGCGGTGATGGTGACGGTGCGGCTGGTCTGGATGCCGAGCATGGAGTTGCTGAGCGTCAGGACATGCCGGCCTACCGGCAGGGTCGCAGTGAGCGGCGTGCGCCCGAGGGCGGTGCCCGGGATGGACACATCCACGCGCGGGTCGGACGTGACGTCCACGAGTCCGGTGAGGATCTGCGGGCGCTCCGGGGCGCCCGCGTCCGTTCCGGCGTCGAAGGGGACCGGGGGCAGCACCGCGAGTGTGCCCGCGTCCTCGGGCTCGTCCGCGAGGTTCGAGGGCAGCTTGGGGAGGACCACGGCGGCGGTCCCGAGCGCGAGGGCGAGCCCCACGCCCGCGATGGGGATCCACGTGCGGCGCGGCTTCGCGCCAGCCGCCGGGGGAGTCGGGCCACCCGCCGGTGTGGGGGCCTGGGGCGCGACGGCGCCGTTCGGTGCCGTGGCGGACGCGGGCGTGTTGGTCGAGGCGCCGACCACCGGGTTGGAACCCGTCGTCGAGGACGGAGCCGTGGCCGCCGGGGCCACCTGTCCGCTCGTGGCGGCCGGATGGGCGCTGCCGCCCGTTGCTCCCGTGGTCCCCGCGTTCTCGCCCGTCGTCGTGACGGAGGATGCGTTGGTGGTCGAGGCGCCGGCGGCGCTCGATGCGCCCGTCCCAATCGGAGTCGCCGCGTCGACGCTGCTCGGCGCGGTGCCCGGACTGGTGGCGGCCGGTGCGCTGGACGCCGTCGCGGTGCCGGGAGTGGAAGCGGCGGACGCCGTCGCGGTGCCGGGAGTGGAAGCGGCGGGCGTCGTCGCGGTGCCCGGAGTGGACGCGGCCGGTGTGCTGGACGTCGTCGCGGCGCTCGTGGGCTCGCTGACGAGCTGCACGTCGCTGGTGCCGCCGGAGACGGCCGCGAGGATGGACAGCTGCCCCTGCAGCGTGGGCCACACCTTCGGGATGATGGCGGCGGGCAGGCTGCCGGTGGCGAGGAACTCGGCGACCGCGGGAGGCGGCACGCCCGTCTTCTGGAGGACGTCCGCGATGCCCGCGTCAATCACCCGGCGCCGCGCGGCGCGGGCCTCGTTGTCGGGCGGGAAGAGCTTCGCGAGGAAGTCCGCCAGCGAGGTGTGCGCGGGCAGGGTGCCCACCGCCTCGACGATGGCCTCGCGGAAGGCGTGCGCGGACGGATACCGGTCATAGGCGCGCTTCGCCGTGGCCTTGCGCACCACCGCGTCCAGCTTGAGCGGCACGTCCTGCTGCATCGTCGGCAGCGTGCGCGTGAGCGTCGCCTTGTCCGGGTCCGCGTTGTCCTTGAACGGCATCTTCCCGGACAGGCACTCGTGCAGCACCAGCCCCAGGAGGAACACGTCCGACTGGACGTTGACGGCCTCGCGGCCTCCCAGCAGCTGTTCGGGGGCGCTGTACGCGCGGCGGTTCTTGACCCGCTTCCCGTCGCGCTCGCGGGGCGCCACGCTGAGCGCGCCGTAGCCCGTCACCTTCGTCACGCCGCTGAAGGACACCATCAGCGTCTCGGGGCGCACGTCGCCATGCACCAGGGGCGTGCCGTCGTCGTTGCCCGCCATGTGCGCGTAGTGCAGGCCCGTGGCCGCGTCCGCGGCGATCAACGCGGCGAGCGGGGGCGGCAGGCGGGGGTGGGCCTCCAGCACGCGCCGCAGCGGCTCGCCGTCCGCGAACTCCGTGACGCGCGCGAGCCCGCCGTCCTGCGCGGCGAGGCTGTGCACGCGCAGGATGTGGGGGTGGTCGAAGACGAGCGCGCGGTTCGTCTCGCGCGTCAGCCTGGCCGTGAGCTCCGGGCTCTGGACCACCTCCTGCGGCGCCCAGATGAGGACGACCGGGCGAGGAGGCTGGCCGTCCTCGAGCGCGAGGCCGAGGAAGGCTCGGGAGCCGGCTCCGGCAAGCAGGGGACCGAGGGAAAGGTAGCGCACGGTGCTCATGGGGCGTGCATGGTAGTGCGATCCGCACGCCCCCCGAAATCCGAGGAAGCCGCTGCTACATCCCTGTCTGCCTGGAGGCCAGCCCTACAGGCTCTGCCCCTGGTCCTGCTCGAAGGGCAGGGTGATGTGGTAGCCGTACCGGCCCCGGCGCACGAGCAGCAGCACGCTGCGTCCGCGCCGCGCGGTGAGCAGCGCCTCGCGGAACGCATCGGCCGTCGCCACCTGCTGGTTGTTCACCCGGAGGATGATGTCCCCGGGCTCCAGCCCCACCTCCGAAGCCACCGAGCCGGGCCGCACGCCCGACAGGGCCAGGACCCCCTTGACCTCCTTCACCCGCAGTCCGAGCCGATCCCAGGCGAGGGACTCCACCATGCGCGAGGGGAACTCGGTGGGGGTGAGCTGGAGGGTGCGCGACTCGCCGTCGCGGAAGAGGACGACGGAGAAGGAGGAGCGCGCGGGGTAGCCCCGGACGCGGGTGTCGAAGTCCTCGGCGTCCTGGATGCGCGAGCCGCCCAGCTCCGCCACCACGTCGCCGCGCCGCACGCCGGCCTGGGCCGCGGGGCTGCCGGGCTCCACCGACGTCACCAGCGCGCCATAGGAGCGGTCCCACCCGAGCTGCCGCGCCACGCGCGGAGGCAGGTCCGCCGCGTCGATGCCCACCCACGCGGGCCGCACCTTCCCGAAGCGCGTCAGCTCGTCGACGATGCGGCGCACCTTGTCCGCCGGAATCGCGAAGCCGATGCCCTGCGCCCCGCCGCCGAAGATGGCCGTGTTGATGCCGATGATCTCCCCGTCCACGTTGAGCAGCGGCCCGCCCGAGTTGCCCGGGTTGATGGCCGCGTCCGTCTGGACGAAGTCGTTGTAGACGCGGTTGTCCGCCCGGAAGGTCCGCCCCGTCGCGGACACCACGCCAGCGGTGACCGTCTTGCTCAGGCCGAACGGGCTGCCGATGGCGACGACCGTCTCGCCAATCATCAGGTCGGAGCTGGTGCCCAGCCGCGCGATGGGCAGCGCCTCCTTCGCGCTGACCTTGAGCACGGCCAGGTCGTTGGCCGCGTCGCTGCCGATGACCTCCGCGTCGAAGGAGCGACCATCCGCGAGCACGACGTGGATGGCGGACGCGCCCCGGATGACGTGGTCGTTGGTCACGATGATGCCGGACGCGTCGATGATGACGCCGCTGCCCAGGCCCTCGATCTTCTGCCGCTCCTGGCCGCCCCCCAAGCCACCGAAGAACTCCTCCAGGGGCGAGCGGCGGCGGAAGCGCGACTCCACCTCCTGCTCGGTGCCGATGTAGACGACGGCGGGGGAGACCTTCTGGACGACCTCCACGACGGCGTCCCGGCGTCGGGCCATGTCCGCGCTCGCGCCACTGGCCGCCAGCAGCGTCGCCACCACCAGCCACCTCACGACTCCTGCCTTCATTTCGACCCTCCATGCGCCTCGGGCGGATTGTCCGCGGAGTGACATGCGGACTGTCGGGAAGCCAGCGGCATTCCCAGGATTCGCTGGAGGCGGTGCGTCGTCTTTCATAGATCAATCCACGCGTCCGTGAACGTTTGCATCTCCGGGAGGTCGCTGTTCCCCGAGGAGTGGCCGGAGCCGAGGGGCCGGTGGATGTCCTGGCGGCGTGGCTTTGGGGAGCCACGCTGGTGCCGAGGAGTGGAGCATGAGTCTCGTCCTGGTCGCGGATGATGAGCCCGCGGTGCTGGAAGTCCTCAGTCAGGTCGTGGAGGACCTGGGCCACGACGTGGTGACGGCCCGGGATGGGGCGGAGGCCCTGGACCTGGCGAGGGAGCGACGCCCACATCTCGTGGTGACGGACCACATGATGCCCCGGCTCAGCGGCGTGGAGCTGTGCCGCCGGCTCAAGCGCGACCCGGTGCTCGGAGGCGTGCCGGTCATCCTCCTGAGCGCGGTGTTGCCCCAGGGGGCGCCGGAGGCCCACGCCTTCCTCCACAAGCCCTTCGAAATCACCGACTTCGAGGCCCTGGTGCACCGCTGCCTCGAGCACGCGCCGGGCCCGCGCGCGCCGGAGCCGGAGCCGCCCGTGGTGGCGCTCGGACAGTGGACCGCGAGGGCGCTCCAGGGCTCCCTGGAGGTGGCGTGGGCTCAGCTCAAGCGCCTGGAGGCGGACCCTCGCCTGGAGCGGGGGGCGCTGGAGCCGCTGGCGACGCAGCTCCAGGCGCTGGACGCCCTGGGGCGGACGCTCCAGGACGCGGCGAGGCTGTTGTCGGGCGAGCTGAGCCTGCGCTCGGAGGAAGGCGACCTGGCGTGGCACCTGCGGGACGCGGTGTCGTTGTGGAGAACGCGCGCGGAGGTGTCGCTGTCCGTGCCGGCGGAGCCGGTGCCGCTGACGTTCGACGCGGACCGCGTCCGGCAGATCCTCGACGTGCTCCTGGCGAACGCGGTCCGTCAGGGCGAGGCGCGCGTGGAGCTCCAGTCGACGCGCTCACGGGTGACGGTGAAGGTGCGTGACGCGGGGCCGGGGCTGTCGGAGGAGGCGGCGCGGCGGATGTTCACGCCGTTCCGGTTCCAGGACGGGCCCGTCGCGGCGACGGGCCTGGGGTTCTACGTGGCGTCGGAGCTGGCGCGGCTGCATGGCGGCGCGCTCTGCGTCGAGTCGCGCGAGGGGCAGGGCTCCACCTTCTGCCTGCACCTGCCCCGGGGCCCGCGCGCCGAGGCTCAGGCCCGCTGAGACTTCAGCATCCAGCCAATCATCTTGTAGAGCAGGCGGGCGCCGACGTTTCCATCCCACTCGCCGCCCTCGGGATCCGGCGCGACCTCGGTGAGGTCGAAGCCGACGATGGTGCGGCCGGAGCGGACGACGCCGGAGATGAGGGCCACGGCCTCCGGGAAGGAGAGGCCGCCGGGGACCGGGGTGCCCGTGTGGGGGCAGAGGACGGGGTCGAGCCCGTCGATGTCGAAGGAGAGGTAGACCTGCTGGGGCAGCAGGGCGACGATTTCATCGACCTGCCGGTTCCAGGGGACGCCGTCGAAGCGGCGGCTCTGGAGGGTGGCGTCGAAGAAGCCGTGGACGCGGCCCTTCGAGTCCTCGATGTAGCGGTGCTCCTCCTGGCTCATGTCGCGCAGGCCCACCTGGACGAGCGTCTTCACGCCGGGGATGCGCTCGGCGACGTTGTACATGATGGAGGCGTGGGACCAGGTGAAGCCCTCGTAGGCGACGCGCAGGTCGGCGTGGGCGTCGAGGTGGAGCACGCCCATGCCGGGGTACTTCTCCGCGTGGGCCTGGATGATGCCGAAGGAGATGGAGTGGTCGCCGCCCACGGCGGCCACGCGCTTGCCCTGGTCGAGCCAGTGCTTCGCGGTGCGGTAGACGTGCTCGTTCAGCTGCTCGCACAGCGCGTCGACGTCCTTGGCGGCGGCGATCAGCTCCGCGTCCCCGGAGTGGATGCCGCCCGCCTCGATGACGACCTGGGCGCGCTCCTTGGCGCGGGTGTTCCAGTCGCGCATCTCCTCGCTCTCGGGGAGCATGGCGATGCCGCGCTCGTAGGGGCGGCCCGTCTCGACGTCGAAGAGGTCCACCTGGCGGCTGGCCTCGAGCACGGCGGCGGGGCCTTCCGAGGTGCCGCCGCCATAGCTGGTGGTGGCCTCGAAGGGCACGGGGATGAGGACGACGTGCGCCTCGTCGGGCGAGTGGGGGAGTCCGAAGACGCCGGAACCCGGCTGGGCGGCGGCGCTGGGGTCGAAGTGGGTGGCCATGGCGGCGGAGGATACGGTCCCGGCTTCGGGGCGCAATGGGTCAGTTGGCGGGCCGTGGGCCACGCGGGCGTCTGGGGCACGGACGCGGGACGTCCGGCGGGAGGGGGGAGAGGAGTCGGGTCAGCGAGGGCTGGGCGACCTGGGGTGGCACGCCCCCCTGGCCTCGCCAGCGGGCTTGCGGCAGACCAGGGGCGTGCCCTCCGTGTTGCAGTCGTTGTCGCTGGTGCAGCCCGTGCCCTGGCCGCAGTCGAAGCCCGCGCCACCCGTCATCGGGAGGACGGTGAAGTTCGGGTCCGCGACGGATTCGAGGATGGCGCGGTTCCCGGACGAGCCCGGGCGGGACGCGGTCAGCTTGACGGAGTTCCCGCTCGCCTCGACGGTGACCGCGGGTTGCAGCAGGTCCGGCGTCGACAGGACCTCCGCGATGGCCCTCGCGATGGCACTCCTGTTCGCCGGGTCGCTCGGGGTGACGGCGTGGTGGGTGCTGGGGACGGCCCCGTCCAGGTCGAACTCGAGGAAGACCTGTTGCCTGGCGTTGGAGAGGACGATGAGTTCCCCATCGGCGAGGGTGGGCGGTGAGCCCGCGACGATGATCCTCCCCTGGGCTTGCAGCGGCTCCTTGCGCTGCGTGCACGTGCTGTTGCAGGTGCCGCAGTCGTCCTGGTTCCCGTCGTCACACAGCTCCTGTCGACCCTGCGAGACGTTGACGATACCGTCGCCACACGTCGCGCGGATGCACGTCGAGAGGCAGGCGTCCTGATCGCTGTGGTTGCCGTCGTCGCACTCCTCGCCGGCGTTGACGACGCCGTTCCCGCATTCGAGCGTGGTGTTGCAGTTCGAATCGCAGGTCTCGGTGCCCCTGGGGGCGCGCGGATCGCAGATCTCCCGATGGGGCTCCTCCTGGTCGACATGCCCATCACCGCACGACGCCCGCTTGCAGCTCAGGAGGCAGTTGCCGTCATCCCTGTTTCCAGCGCCCTGGTCGCACTCCTCGGTCAGCGGGTCGAGG
This sequence comes from Myxococcus stipitatus, assembly GCF_021412625.1. The sequence continues at coordinate 61,576 of NZ_JAKCFI010000017.1, forward strand.
ATGCCGTTGCCGCACTTCTCATTGGACTGGCAGTCGGCGCTGCACCCGTCGCCGTTGACGTTGTTGCCGTCGTCGCAGACCTCCTTGTCGACGGCGTCGAGGATGCCGTTGCCGCAGGTCTCGTCGGACTTGCAGTCCGCGCTGCACCCGTCGCCGTCCTCGTGCCCGCCGTCGTCGCAGGCCTCCCCGAGGTCCCTGTCGATGAAGCCGTTGCCGCAGGTCTCGTTGGAGCGGCAGTCGGCGCTGCACCCGTCGCCGCTCCGCGTGTTCCCATCGTCACAGGCCTCGCCGAGCGAGGTGTCCGTGACATGGTTCCCACATTTCTCGGTGGACTGGCAGTCGGCGCTGCAGCCATCGCCACCGCGTCTGTTTCCGTCGTCGCAGGCTTCCTTGAAGGCGTCGACGACGTTGTTCCCGCACTCCTCGTTGGAGCGACAGTCGGCGCTGCACCCGTCGCCGTCGACGGTGTTCCCGTCGTCGCATTGCTCCCCCAGCATGAGCTGCGTCTGCGAGTCGCCGCAGTACTCCCGGATGCAGTCGATGCGGCACCCATCGCCGTTGGAGTCGTTCTCGTCGTCGCACTCCTCTCCCTCCTCGACGACGCCGTTGCCGCACGTGTGGAGGATGCAGGCGTTCTGCCGGAGGGAGCACTTGCGGTCGGCGGGGCAGACGAGCCCGGACGCGCAGACCGTGCTCTCGGGGCTGACGCACGCGAGCAGGGCCGTGGCGAGCGACAGCGCCAGGAGGTTGGCGCGGCGGTTCATCGGGAGGGTGGGCATGGGGACCTCTTCAGAAGCGGAACTCACCGAGCAGCCCTCGTGAGCCGGCGGAGACGAAGGGCGCCGCCGTGAAGCGCTCGTTCGTCTCCGGGGTGATCCGGTACGACTCGCGGCGGTTGAGGTAGAGCATGATGGCCCCGGACAGCAGGACCGCGCCGCCCAGCGAATAGGCGCCGATCGCCGCGCCCTGGAGCCGGGAGCCCTGGCGACGCAGCGAGGACAGCTCGCTGGAGAGCGGGGCTCCGGTGGCTGGGATTCGGGCGTCGAAGGCGCGGAAGCGCTCCTCCGCCTTCGAGTGCATCACCCCGCCACCCCCGGCGATGGCGAGCCCCGTGCCCAGGACGGCCCACGGCACCCAGGTGGACCAGCGCCGGCGGTAGCGGATCACCTGCTCCTCGGTGAACAGGTCGAGGTGGAACGTCACCTTCTCCCCGGGCATCAACGCCTGGCGCTTCTCGGTGGAGAGGTAGCCCTCCTTGAGCGCCACGATGCTGTGCGTCCCGGGGCGGATCAGCCCCTGGAAGCGCCCGGGGGCCGTGAACAGCGGCTGTCCATTCAGCGTGACGACGGCCCCCACCTCGTCGCACGCGATGTCCACCCACGTCAGCTGCTGCTCGATGAGCGCCTGGTACGCGCGGGCGTGCTCGAAGCGGCCCGCGTCCAACGGCTCGACACCGTGGCGCATGGCGGACTGCAGGTGCTTGTGGACCTCGATGGGCTGGTCGAGGTTCATCAGCGCGAGCGCCAGGTTGTAGTGGATGGCGGGGTGGTTCCAGTGACCGAGCGCCCGGCGATAGCTCCGGATGGCCTCGACGAAGACCGACTCCCGCAGATGGTCATTGCCCTCCCGGAACAGGGCCTGGGCCGCCTGCTGGTCCTCCGCGGAGACGCCTGTCGCCCAGGGACGATTCGAATCGCCGCCCAGCGGCCCCTCGAACCGCTGCGCCTGGGTGGGCACCGCGCACAGCAGCAGCGCCACCGAGAGCCAGCGGGTGACACGCATCGCGTCGGTCGTCATGGTCCCCCCTCACTTCAGTGTCTCGATGAAGCGGCTGCCGAGCGTGGCCTCGATGCGCCGCGCCCGCTCCTGCTCCCGCTCCAGCAGGCGCATGGCCTCGCCGCGCGCCTGCCGGGCCTCCAGGACGCTCTGTTCGGCCCGCGCCCTCGCCACCTTCGCGCGATACTCCGCGGAGCGCGCGCGCCGGAGCGCCGCGAGGAGCGCCTGGTTCTTGTCCAGCAGCTCCGCGTTGCTCACCGCCACCTGCTCGGTGGCCGCCTCGGCGCGCAGCTGCGCGGCCTGCCGCTCCTGCTCCTTGGCCTGCACCTGCGTCAGCCGCTCCTTCGCCGCGGCCTCCGAGCGCCGCGCCAGGAACTCCGCGTTGCGTGCCGCGGCCTCGGCGCGCAGCGCGACCACGGCCTGGTATTCGGACTCCTGCTGGGCCTCCCGGATGAACACCAGCGCCACCGCGGCCGCGAGGACCAGCAGCAACAGGAACCCCAGCCCCCCGACGATGAGCGCGCGTCGCAGGCGCTCGTGCTTCGCGGCCTGCTGCGCGACGGCCTTGAGGAACGCCTGCTGGAAGGCGGGCAGCTCACCCTGGTAGCGCCGCTCGAACCTCCGGGCCTCCTCCACCATCTCCCCCCGCCAGAGCAGGCCGCTGTCGCGCCCCTTCGACTGCCACTGCCGCGTCGCGTTCCGCAGCTGCTCGAGGAAGGCCGTGTCCTCCTGCCCCTCGTCGAGCCAACGGCGGAGCGTGGGCCAGCCGGTGATGAGCGATTCGTGCACCAGCTCGATGGAGGAGCCGGTGGTCCCGCGCTCCGTCTGGATGACCAGCAGCCGCGCCTGGACCAGGTGGTCGACCTGGCGTTGCAGCTCCACGGTGTTCCGCGTCAGCTCGCGCAGCTCCTCCAGCGAGACGATGGCGCGCGTGCGCTCGGAGGTGACGAGCCGCACGAACACGGCCCGCGCCAGCGCCTTCTCCTGGGAGGTCATGCCCGCGAGCACGCTGTCGGCGTGCGTGGCCAGCGCGCCGCTGATGCCGCCCAGCCGTTGGTAGGCGGCCTCGGTCAGCAGCTTGCGCGACGGATCCCGCGCCTCCCACAGCTGCGTCGCCGCGAACTGGAGCAGGGGCAGGGCTCCCGGTGTCGTCGCCAGGTGCTGGAGCATCTGGTCCACCATCGCGGGCGACTCGAAGCGGTAGCCGGCGAGCTCGGCGGGTTGGACCAGCGCCTCCCTCAGCCCCTCCTGGTGGGGCGGGGTCAGGAAGAACAGGCCGGGGGCCAGCTCCGCCATGAAGCGCTCGTTCTCCGAGACGCGGTCGAGGAAGTCGGAGCGCAGGGAGAGCACGACGCGGATGGGGGACGTGGCGTCGTCGGCGATGCCCGACAGGCACGCGGTGAAGACCCGCCGCTCGCGCGCGTCGGCCACCAGCGTGTAGAGCTCCTCGAACTGGTCGATGAAGAGCACGATGCGCCGCCGCTCGCGCCGGGCCCGCGCGCGCAGCACCGCGCCGACGTAGCCGGGCTCCTGGCGCAGGTGCGCGGCGATCTGCTGCTGCTTGCGCAGGTCCTCCTCCAGCGTGGGCGAGGACGTGACGAAGGGCGCGAGCATGCTGGCGAGGGCGGCGAGCGGGTCCCTCCCCGGGCGGATGATGAGGGACTCCCACGCCGTCCCCGACCGCTTGAGCGCGGGCACGAGCCCCGCCCTCACGAAGGACGACTTGCCCGCGCCGGAGGGCCCCACCACCGCGACGAGGGGCGTGTCCTGCACGCGGTTGACGAGCGCCGCGGTCTCGCGCGCCCTGCCGAAGAAGCGGCCGGAGTCCGACTCCTGGAAGGAGCTGAGCCCCGCGTAGGGACTCTGGTCGATGGGGACCGACTGGACGAAGCGCCCCGGCATGAACGGCTCCAGGGCGCGCAGGAGCGCGAGCGCGTCCGGGAAGCGCTGCTCCTTGTGTTTGCGCAGGCACCGGTCGACGACGCGGGCCAGCTCCGCGGGGGCGTCCGGGAGCGCCGCGCGCAGGGGTGGCATGGGTTCGTCGAGCAGCGCGGTGACCATGAGCTGGGGGCCCCGCAGCGGGTCCAGCGGATGGCGGCCCGCGAGCATGCGGAACAGCATGATGCCCACCGCCCAGATGTCCGTGCGGTGGTCCACGGGGACGCCGTTGCCCCACTGCTCCGGAGACATGTACGTCATCGTCCCGAGCAGCGCGCCCTGTCGGGTGAGCTGGTGCGCTTCGTCCGCCGGCGCGGGGCTCGGTGGCGGGGCGCGCATCCCCTCCAGCAGGGCGCTCGGTCGCGCGTCGATGGCGCGCTCGTCGCCGTGCAGCACCTTGGCGATGCCGAAGTCGAGCACCTTGATGGTGCCCGTGTCGGTCACGATGATGTTCTCCGGCTTGAGGTCGCGGTGGACGATCTTCTGGTCGTGCGCGCAGGCGAGCGCGCGGAGCACCGGCGCCATCAGCTCCACGGCGCGCGCGGGAGGCAGGCGGGGGCTGCCCTTGAGCAGCTTGTTGAGGGGCTGGCCCTGCAGGTACTCCAGCACCATGTACGGGCTCGCGCCGACCTCGCCGACCTCGTAGATGATGACGATGTTCTCGTGGCTGAAGCGCGCGGTGGTGCGGGCCTCCAGGAGGAACCGCCGCGTGAAGTGCAGGTCCTGCGAGTGCAGCACCTTGATGGCGACGCGGCGCCCCAGGCGCGTGTCGCGCGCCAGGAACACGGTGCCCATGCCCCCGGCGCCGAGCTGACGGATCAGCTCGTACTGGTGGAGGCGCGTGCCCGGACCGATGGCGGCGGGCGTCGTCGCCGGGGCCTTGGCGGGGGCGGGGTCGGGGGGCTCGCTGCTGGCGGAGACTGCGGGGACAGGGTTCATGTGGGGGCTCGACGAGGCGGTGCGGCTCCTCGGGAAGGCACACGCGGTCCGGCTCCTCCGCGAGGGGGCGGGCGCGTCATCCAGGAAGCGGGAGGGCTGGGAGGGGAGGCTGCTCGCGGAGGCAGGACCGCCAGCCGGCAGAGAGTTCCTGGGGGACGGAACTTTCTTGGAAGTCTCTGCCTCCCAATCTTGCGATCGAGAGCCTGCTTGCCTATGTGACCTTGGGGGCAGCGCGCTGTCGGGTGATGGAAGGACCTGGCGAGGGCGCGCGCCTGGAGTCGTCAGCGGGCTGGGGGCGGGCGGTGTTCACGCGGGTCGGACCAACCGAACTTCCAGCGCCTGAGACTCGGAATCGGAGAGAGGGAGTGTCATGGCGTCCAGCGATCGTGCGGCGATGAACAGGCACCGGTGGAGCATCCTCCTGGCGGTATTCGTCCTTGCGGGGGCGCTGGGCCTGTCCGCCCTCGCTCACGCGTCGTTCAACGCCGTCCTCCTGGTGCCGCTCCTCGTGGTGGTGGGCGGCCTGCTGTTGGTGGTGACGTTGATCCTGGCGGCGCTGCCAGTGCGAAGGCGGGTCTCCTTCTGGCCCCTGAGCATCCTGCTCGCGGGCATCGCGCTGACCTGCGTGGGGATGGTCCGGGGCATGAACTGGCGTTTCGACCGCGTGGAGCGGGAGTTCGCGCCGCTCATCGCGGCACTCGAGGCCTACCGCGCCGAGAAGGGGACCTACCCCGAGTCCCTCGAGGCGCTGGTGCCCGACCGCCTCGAGAAGCTGCCCGCGTGCGACCTGGCGGAAGGGCGGAGCGAACCGGGTCGCCCCGTCGAGCGGGGCTACCAGCTCATGGCGAGCGACCGGTTCTCCATCACCTGCTACACCGTCGTCTTCTGGAAGTACTCGTACAACTCCCAGCAGAAGGAATGGTACGGCTGGGATTGAGCGCCCGCGCGGAGCACGGGCGCCCCATCGATGGGTCGGCGGGCGTGGCTCAGAAGCCGACGCGCGTCATCGTGAAGGACTGCGGGGACGTGACGCCGCCCTTCAGGAGGACGATGCCGGTGATGTTGCCGGTGAAGGCGCTGCGTTGGATCTGCAGGATGGCGTAGAAGTCGCGGTCCTGGCCCGCCGCGTCCCGGAACACGATGAACGAGCCGATGGCGGGGTTGTTGGGCAGCGCGTAGAAGCTCCCCGCTTCGCTGTTGCAGCCCAGGACGGGGCACGCGCGGCTCACCGTGCGCACGTACGTGCCTTCCACGCGGTCCACCTGCTCCACGCCCGTGAGCGTCATGGTGAGCAGCTCCTCGGGCGCCGCCAGCGGCCAGGTGCGCGAGTACGTCCCCGACAGCCCGAGCAGGCTGTCGGGTGACTCGTAGACAGCGGCGGTGGAGCTCCCGGTCTGCTCCGTGTCCGGGGCCGCGGGCTCCTGTCCTCCACACCCCGCGAGCAGCAGGAGGCTGGAGAGTCCGACGACCACGCCGCGACGACGCCTTGCGATGAAGTTCATGAGGTCCTTGATTGGGTGATGGGCCGTGAATCCTGGAGTTGAAGGGTGATTCAGGATTCGCGTAGCGCCTCGCGCGTCACCGAGTCAAGGCGGCCCGCGTCGCCGCGTGCGGGGCCGGGCTCAAGCCCAGCGCACCACCAGCTTGCCCACCGAGTCGTTGCGAGCCATGCGCTCCAGGCCCTCGCGCAGCTGCTCCCGGGGGAGGACCGCGTCCACGACGGGCCTGAGGGCGCCGGAGCGGAACAGCGGGAGCAGGTGGCGCTGCGCGCTCTGGGCCAGGGCCATCTTCTCCTCGGGGGGGCGGCTGCGCAGCACGGTGGCGGTGAGGCGCAGCCGCTTGCGCAGCAGCGTGCCCAGGTCGACGTCCACGCGGGCGCCGGCGACCAGGCCCACCAGCAGCAGGTGGCCCTGGGGGGCGAGCGCCTCCAGCGTCTCCGGGACATAGTCGCCCCCCACCAGGTCGAGGCACAGGTCGGCGCCCCGGCCCCCCGTCTCCTCGCGCACGGCGTCCGCGAAGCGCGGTGGGGAGGCCTCGCAGAGGACCGTCCGGGCGACGCCCCATTCGGAGGCCCGGGCGAGCTTGGCCGCGTTGCGGCCCGTACCCACCACGCGCGCGCCGCTGGCCTGGCACAAGAGCGCCGCGGCCGAGCCCACGCCGCTGGCCACCGCGTGGATGAGCACCGTCTCCCCGGCCCGCAGGCCCCCCTGGAGGACGAGGGCGTCGTAGGCGGTGAGGTAGACCTCGGGCAGGGCCGCCGCGTCGGTGAAGTCGAACCCCTCCGGCATGGGGAGGGCCTCGCGCTCGTGGGTGACGAGCAGGTCGGCCCAGGCTCCTCCGCCGACGAGTCCCATGACGCGGTCGCCCACCTTGAAGCGCCGGGCGCGCGGGCCCACCGCCACCACCTCGCCCGCGTACTCGAGGCCGGGGACGTCCGGCGCGACGTCGGGTGGGGCGGGGTAGTGGCCGCGGACCTGGAGCAGGTCCGCGCGGTTGAGCGCGGTGGCGCGCACGCGGACGAGGAGGTCGGAAGGGCCGGGCACGGGGTCTGGGCGCTCGTCGGTGGCGAGCACGTCCGGGCCGCCGGGGCGGGTGATGCGGAGGACCTCCATGGCGTTCTCTCCCTCTGGAAAGGCGGGCACGAAACGTCCTGGCTCGCGGAGCCGTCAAGGCTTATCTATGGAGGAAGCCGCCATGAGCACTGCCACGTGTCCCATCTGTCAGAAGCCGGTGCCTCCCCGTGCCGAGAACACCTCGTTTCCGTTCTGCTCCCGGCGGTGCCGGGCGGTGGACCTGGGGCGCTGGCTGGGCGAGGAGTACCGGGTGCCCGACCGTCACGCCGACGAGTCGGAGGATGAGCTGCCGCCCACCCGCCATCCCGACCGGCAGGCCGGGGACGCGTGAGCGGCTTCGTCGACCTGCATTGCCACCTGCTCCCAGGCGTCGATGACGGCGCGCGGAGCCTCGAGGATGCGCTGGAGATGGCTCGGGCCCTGGTGTCGCTGGGCTTCTCCACCGTGGCTCCCAGCCCCCATGCGCGCCCCGAGTACGCGCCCGTGGACGTGGTCGAGGCCCGCCTGGGCGAGTTGGGGGACGCGCTGGCGCGCGAGCGCATCCCGCTGACGCTCGGACGCAACGCGGAGAACGTGCTGGACGAGGCGTTCCTGCGGGGGCTGGGCACTCCGGCCGCGCGCATGCTGGGAGCGGGGCGCTACGTCCTGGTGGAGCTGCCCTACACCGCGCCGGTGCCCGCGCTGCCGGACATCCTGTTCCGCATCCGGACCAAGGGCATCGTCCCGCTCATCGCGCACCCGGAGCGCTGCCTGGAGTTCGAGCGGAAGGGCCGCGCCGAGGAGGCCGTGCGCGCCGGGGCGCTCCTGCAACTCGACGTGGGGGCGCTGACGGGCCGCTACGGTGGGGCGGCGAAGAAGCTGTCCCGGGCCTTCCTGGACGCGGGGCTGTACGCCGTCGCGGCCACGGACCTGCATGGGCCGGTGGGGGCGCGGGAATGGGTGGGGCGGGCGATGGAGGAGCTGGACCGCAGGGCAGGGGAGAGGGCCTTCGCCCGTCTGCTCCGGGACACCCCCGCGAGACTGTTGGCTGGAGAGTCGCTGGAGTCCGACCAGGACTGACGGTATACCCGGCCGCCGTGAAACGCGCCGTCAAGCTCATCGCCAGCGTCCTGGTCACCGTCCTCTTCCTCTGGTGGGCCTTCCGGGACACCGACTGGGACACCCAGCTCGCGAGCCTCAAGTCCGCGAACTACCTCTGGCTGATTCCCTACTTCGTGTGCCTGACGTGCATCCACGTCGCGCGGACGCTGCGTTGGGGCTGCCTGCTGTCGGGGCTCGAGCGGGTGCCCTTCCGCAAACTCAACGAGGCGTCCGGCATCGGCTTCATGATGCTGCTGGTGCTGCCCTTCCGGCTGGGGGAGTTCGCTCGCCCCTTCCTCATCGCGCAGCGCAGCTCCATCCGGCGCAGCGCGGCGATGACGTCGGTGGTGCTCGAGCGCATCGTCGACGGCCTCTTCGTCGCCGCGTCCATGCGCGTGCTGCTCTTCTTCGTCCCCAACGAGACGGCGGAGGTGCGCTACGTCAAGCTGGGGTCGTGGCTGATGTTCGCGGTGTTCGGCGGCGGACTCGTCTTCCTGCTGTTCGGCCTGTGGCAGCAGGCGCGCACCGTGCGGCTGGTGCGCTCGACGGTGGGGCGCTTCGCGCCGGCGCTGGCCGACAAGGTCGCGGACATCGTGGACACCTTCGTGGGCGCGATGCGGCAGCTGCCCGACGGCCGGCAGGTGGCCCTCTTCTTCCTCTACACGGTGGTGTACTGGGGCGTGAACGGGTTCGGGATGATGATCCTCGCCAACGCGTTCGACTGCTCCTCGGCCGCCACGGGCGCCGCGTGCCAGCCCATGAGCCTGACGCTGTTCCAGGCCTACGTGGTGCTGTGCGTGCTGGTGGTCGGGGTGATGATCCCCGCGGCGCCGGGGATGATGGGGACCTTCCAGGCGGCCTGCAAGGTGGGGCTCAGCCTTTTCCTGCCGGCGGCGGTGGTGAACGCCGGCGGCCTGGCCTACGCGAACGTGCTGTGGTTCGCGCAGACGGCGCAGCAGATCCTCTTCGGCCTCGTCCTCATGTCCCTGGGGCACATGTCCTTCCGGGACATCGCGGGCAAGCTGGACAAGGAAGGCGAGGCCGCGGCGCCCACCGCGTGACACGGGCGGGGTGGCTCGTGGCCTCCTCGCCGGGAGGTCGCGGCGGCTCAGGGCGCGGGCGTGGTGGCCTGCTCCTGCTCCTCGTCGCCCGACACGGCGTTCTTCACCTTCTTCACGGCGCCCGCCGGGTCGATGTTGCCCTTGAAGGTGCCGAAGGGGGTGTCGATCTCCTGCTCGCTGCGGGCCTCGGCCGCGTAGCCCTCCGGGGCGCACAGGGCCTTCGAGGTGGAGCGGACGGAGACGATGGGCGTGTCCACCGACGAGCGCTCCTCCGTGGTCGACTTGGAGACGAGCTTGTCCTCGCGCATGAGCACGCAGCGGTCCTCGCCGTAGTACCAGGCGGTGGACTTGTCGGGGAACTCCTGCGCCCGGCTCGGACCCGAGCCCATCGCCTCCACGACCTGCTGGGAGCTCATCCCGGGGTAGAGCTTGTGGAAGCCGCCCGAGCTCGCACAGCCCGTGGCGATGACGGCGAGAGCGGCGGTGAGGAGGAGGGTGCGCATGGGGTGTGGAACTCCTGGGGAATGAGGAGTCCCGAGCCTACCCCGCGTGAGTCTTCAGCCTCCAGGTAGGGGCTGGTGAGACTCTCAGAGCTCCTGGTCCAACCAGTGGATGATGGCGTCGCGGATGGACGAGGGGCGCTCGCCGGAGAGGCGGGTGCGTGGCGGGCGCGGGGGCTCCGCGTCGCGGACGAGGATGGGCGGAGGGGCCTCGCGCAGCCGGGGCATGAGGCCGCGCAGCGGAGTGGCGAGCCTCACGAGTTGCCCTCGGGCTTGGCCGGGGCGCGGCCGTACTTGCCGAGCAGGTCCTCCACGGCCTCGCGCAGGTACTCGCTCTGGTGGATGCGGGTGCGGCGGGCCAGCTCGCGAAGCTTCTGCACCTGCTCCTCGGGGACGAGGACGTGGGTGGAGACGATGTCGGCCTCGGGACCGCGCGCGTCGACGGTCGCCTCGCTGCCCACCGCGGACGGCGACAGTTCGGGGTTCAGGGGACTGGCGTTTCCATCCTGCATCGGGGGTTCCTCCGGACGTGGCGCTGCTACAGGCCGCTACCGACCTGTCCAGGGCATTAGGAGGGCGGTCCGCCACTCCGTCAACAAAAGCGCCGGCCCGTGACAGGCGCCCGGAGCCCACACACGTCGCGGGTGAGGGGCACTCCATGTCACCCCCTTGGCACCTCACTCTCCCAGGGTGCTCAAGCTACTGTGGGTTTCCGCAGTATCCATTCTTGCCTGGAGCATCGCGATGAAACTTCGAGGGCTGGCACTGGCGTGTCTGGGGGCTGTTGCGTTCACGGGGTGTGGGGACGCGGGAGGGGAGCCCGCGGTCGAGGAGCTGGTGGGGGTGTCGGAGGCGGCGGCGACCGCGACGCGCATCTACGCGACGGAGGCGTCGCTGGAGCTGAGCTTCGAGACGATGGGGACGTTCGAGACGCGCAATGGAGTCCGCTCGCTCATCCTCCACGCGACGGCGAACCGCTATCTGCAGAACGTGTTCAGCTTCGTGCCGGACGACGCGTTCGGACAGGCGAACATCATCAGCGAGCGCCGCTTCGAGGTGGTGCTGCCCGAGGGGCACGAGCTGAACAGCATCCTCTCCGGGCTGCCGCTGTTCATCAGCGTCAACACCTTCACGGGTACGCCCACGAGCTACACGGCGAAGATCGAGGTGTATCCGCGCTTCTTCGACTTCCGTGGCGCCAGCTCCGTGTACATCGAGGAGGCGGTGGACCCGGTCTACGTGGTGAATGGCGTGGACAACCTGGTGTACCGCGGCCGGGCGGACGTGCTGGCGGACTCGCTGGTGGTGACGGCCGAGGACGGCACGCCGCTGGTGTCGCGCGTGGACGCGGACACGTTCCGGCTGGACTGGTCGTATTCGGCGGTGAAGCAGGCCATGGACCCGCACACCACGCCGCTGACCTTCACCGCGAGCACCCTGGGTGGGCAGTCGGTGCAGAAGACGGCGCGGCTGGTGGCGCGCGTGACGTCGCTGGCGCTGACGACGGAGGACCCGTACCAGGTGTGGCCGTCGGAGTCCTGTCGGCCGGAGGTGTACAGCTGCATCCACTCGAAGCCGGCGGGCACGACGGACTACGGCGACTGTGGTTCGAACCGCCAGGTGTCGCGGTGTATGTACGTGACGAACGCGTGTGAGGTAGCGCCGAGCGTGGCCCTGGCGCTGACGCCGGTCGACGCGTCGGCGCTGGAGCCGGCCATCGACGCGTGGAACGACGGTTCGAACGGTGGCGCGTGGCACCACCTGGAGCCCATCGACGCGTACAGCACGCCGGTGTGCACGACGCCGCCCGCGACCATCCAGGCGGTGATGAACGAGGTCCACGGTGGGCTGTCGCAGCAGTACCAGGGCTTCCCGGCCATCGAGGACGGCGTGTTCACCGACCGGGCGGGCCTGTCGCAGAGCGTGTTCTTCGTGAACGGTTACTACGGCAATGGCGAGGCGCTGCTCGCGGCGATCGACGCGTATGCCGGTGGCGGCGCGGTCCATGCGTGGATTGGCGACTACGAGGTGCCGTGCCACAACTGCCACCAGTTCAACCAGGTGGCCGTGCTGTTCTACCCGGCGAGCGGCAAGGTGCTCGTGCTCCAGGGGTACACGGGCTACGACTCGTGAGTTGAGGTTGGGCTGAAGGTGAAGGCTCCGTCTCCTTCGTGGGGGCGGGGCCTTGGTCGTTTCTGGGACGGCGCGTCCCGGCGGTTGACGAGCGCCCCTGCCATCTCGCCTGATGGGAGATGCGAGGTGGAGGCCATGGACCGCGACCGGAGCGCCTTCTTGAGATATTGGATCCTCTGTTCGTCTCTTCTCGCGGCCTGCGCCACCTCCCCAATGCGGCCCGCGGCACCCGAAATGGGAACCGCGACCGTGACTCCCGTGGTCCAGGCTCCTCCGAGCACCGAGTTCACCTTCGCGAGTGTCGAGGTGTTCGGCTCGAGAAAGGTCCCGAAGGAGAAGCTGCTCGAAGTCATCGGGCTGCCGGCTCCGGGCACCCGGATCGACAAGGCCCGGTTCGATTTCGTGGGGATGCTCCAGGCGAGCAAGAAGCGCTTGCTCGAGACCTGGAAGTTCGCCCTGTGTCGGTACTCGGTGATCGAGTACCCCGGCAACATCATGCGCGTGACGGTGGACCTCGTGGACGAGGGCGACGAGTGGCGCATGGCGTTCCATCCCGCGCCGGAAGGCCAGCCCGAGGATCCGGGCGGCCTGGTCGCCGCCTGGGCCCGCTACGTGGAGAAGCTCGAGGGGCTGAGGCGTACCGGGGCGTATCCCGTCTTCGGAGCAGGGCAGTGCCAGGGAATCGTCTGCTTCGGAGGCTTCGGACATCCGGAGCTGCTGCCGCTCGAGCAGACCTTCGTCGAGGGGGTACCTCGCCACTTCGATGCCCTCGTGCGAGTGGTGCGTGAGGACCGCGACGAAGTCCGGCGAATGCACGCGGTGATGTTGCTCTCGTACGGTTCGTCGCGAGAGAAGCTCGCGGCGGTGCTCGGGCCGGCGGTGAAGGACCCGTCCACGGGTGTGCGCAACGAAGCCTTGCGCATGCTCGGCGCCATCCAGAAGGACCAGGGGCACACCATCAGCCCGTTGGAGCCCGTGCTCGAGGCGCTCTGGTTCCCGCAGAGTACCGACCGCAACAAGGCTGGCTGGGCGCTCGTGCGGATTGTCGAGACCGAGGGTGCTGTTCGCCGCAAGCAGATTCTCGACTCCGCGGGTGAGATGCTCCTCCAGATGGCCGCCATGGAGCAGCCGACCGACTCCGAGCCCGCGCTCAAGGTGTTGACCCTCCTCGCCGGTCGCGACCTGGGGGACGAGGGAGCGCGGCGTCGGTGGGTCGAGGAGACGACCACGCGTGAGCGAGGGTCGGAGCACTGAGCGGGAGGGGGCCGACAGTCCGTCCGGCCATGGCGCCCAAAAGAAAACCCCGGAATCACTCGAGGAGTGACTCCGGGGCTTGTGGCCAGGGTCGGACTTGAACCGACTACCTGCGGATTATGAGACCGCCGCTCTAACCAGGTGAGCTACCTGGCCGTAAGGTCTAACCTACGGCTTTTACTACGGAACTTCCAGTACTTCGTTATCGCGCCTCCTGTTGGACCGACCACGCCCATCAGGGAGGGTGACTCGACGAGCCGAGTTACGGGGCGGCTCTATACCACACGCGCTTCCAAGGGCAATGGGATCGCGATGGGGGCCGTGCGAAGTGGGGTCGAACCGTGCCGTGGGGGACGGGGTGGCTGGCGCGAGGGGACTGTTCCGCAATGGAGCGACACCGGTCTCGTGGCTCTCCCGCCCTTTGGGCGGAGGGGCCCCGAGGCGGAAGCTCCCTGAATGGCTGCTCCGCCGCTCGAGCTCCGAGGGGAGGCCTTGGTCAGCCAATGGAAGAGGACGGGTGGACCGGCGGACATTGCCTCTGGCGGCGGTACGAGTACATGGAGCCGCTCGAATGCAGAGCCTGAAGCGGTGGAGACAGAAGGTCCAGCAGCTCAAGACGGAGGTGGCGGCGCTCTTCATCGCGATCCGGCACCCTGGAGTCCCCTGGTACGCGAAGCTCCTTGCGGCGGGGGTGGTCGCCTATGCGCTGAGCCCCGTGGACCTCATTCCCGACTTCATCCCGGTCCTCGGCCTCCTCGACGACCTGGTCCTCGTCCCACTTGGCATTCTCCTGGTCCGCCGGCTCATTCCTCCCGCGGTGCTCGCCGAATGTCGGGACAGGGCACGCGCGGAGGAGAACCTGCGCAAGACGAGCTGGGCCGCGGGGGCGGTCATCATCACCCTGTGGGTGCTGCTCGCGCTGCTGCTCGTGCGGTGGTTGCGGCACCCCTGACGCCATCGCCCGGGCCGGCGCCGTCCGTCTCCGGGGGGCGCGGTTGGTTCGCTTCTGCATGGGGCGTCGCTCTGTCATGTCGGACACTGCACCTGCCTCTTCGTTGTGGGTGTCTACTGCGGTGGATCAAGCCTGCTTCCGAGGGCACTGGGAGCGCGATGGGACATGGCTCCATGTGGCTCGGAGGGGGACTGGGACCTGGGACCGGGGGCGGTAATGGCCAGGTGGGCGCGAGACTTCACGCCTGATGGGGTTCAGACTTGTTAAAGCCAAGAGGCTTTCTCTCCTGAAGGGAACGTCCATGCCGACCGAGCCAGGGACCTCTGTGTCGTCGAGTGCGCCGCGAATGCACCTGCTCGACCGGTTCCTCAGCGCCCGCGTGAAGGCCGCGCTGTTCTCCGAAGGCTGGGGCGACGAGTCCGCGCTGGTGGGGGCCTCGTTGATGTCGCACCTGTGCCCAGAGGTCCGTCCGCTCGAGGTCAGGTGGGCGAGGCCCAGCGAGCAGGGGCGCCGGCTCGTCGTGGATGGCTTCTTCGACTCTCCATGTCCCTTGCTCCCGAAGGAGGTTCGACAGGGATACTTGCGGCGCATCTCCGCGAAGCCGGGGCCGTCACGAGGCGCCTGCGTCATCCTCGCGGCGTCGAGGGACGAGGGCTACTTCATCCGCTCGTGGCTGTTCGCGCCGCTCGCCGAGCAGGGCGTCGATGTCTTCCTGCTGGAGAACCCCTACTACGGCGTCCGGCGCGCGCTCGGGCAGCGCGGGCCTCATGTGCGGACCGTGAGCGACCAGCTCACCATGAACCTGGCTACCATCGAGGAGGCTCGCTCCTTCGTGGCCTTCGCGAAGGCGCAGGGCTACGAACGCGTCGCCGTCGCTGGCTACAGCATGGGCGGCTTCATGGCCGCGCTGACCGCCGCGACGTTGCCCATGCCCGTCGGTGTCGCCGCGCTCGCGGCGGGAGCCTCGCCCGCGCCGGTGTTCACGAAGGGCGCCCACTCCCGCTCCGTGAACTTCCGCGCGCTCTCGCTCACCACGAGCGAGGGCGAGGCCCGTGCCCGCCTCGCGAACATCCTGGACGCCGCGAGTGCTCGCACGCTGCCCCCACCTCCGCAGCCGGACGCGGCCATCATCGTCGCGTGCGCGAAGGACGGCTTCGTCCCCATCGCGGAGGCCGAGGCCCTGCATGCGCACTGGGCAGGCAGTGAGCTGCGCATCATCGACGCCGGCCACATCTCCGCCGTCTTCACGGAGGGCCCCGCGTTGCGCAGGGCCATCCGTGACGCCCTCGACCGCGTGCGCGTGTAGCCGGACCCGAGCGAACCGCCCGGCCACACGCGGGGCCCGTCACGGCGCGGTGGGCAGGGAGTCCAGTCCGGCGGCGAAGAGGACGGCGGCCTCGGCCTGCTTCACGGCCTCGCTCTGCTGGAGGTGGAGCACCCGCATGTCCTTGAGCGAGCGGAAGGCATCGAGCAGCTCCAGGATTCCGCCACGGCCCTCGCGATAGGCATCCTCGGCCATCCTCCGCACCGTGGGCAGCCGCTCGACCACGTCCTTCTCCAAGCGGGCCAACGCCTCCGTCCTCTTCAAGAGCACCGCATGGGCGCGCGACAGCTCCGCGTTCGCCTCGGCCAGCTCCGCGTCCATCGCTCGCGACTCCGCGTCGACCTCCGCCGAGGCCCGGCTGATGGCGCCCTGGTTCCGGTCGAACAAGGGGAGGGGAAGCCCCACGCCGACGTAGCCCAGGGTGCTCTTCTCGTGACGCGTGAAGAGGAGGCCCGCGGCGATGGAGGGGATGGGGAGGCTCTCGCGCCGTGCCACCGTCAACCCACCCCGAGCCACCTCCTGCCTCTCCCGGGCCGCGACGAGCGAGGGCCGTTGGTGTCGACTCGTCTCCCAGAGCGTCTCCAGCGGCGGGACGGCTCCCGAGGACCGGAGCGTCCCCTCGGCGTGAGGATTCCAATCCGGAATCCCCAGCAGCCCCGCGAGCTTCCCCGAGGCATCGTCCACGTTGGCGCGGGCATTCATCACCTCGACCTCCATCGTCCGGCTCTCCACCTCGATGCGCTCCACGTCATAGCGGCTGGAGTCGCCCGCGGCGGCACGCCCCTTCACCACCTTCTCCACGCGGCCCAGGTCCTGCGACATCTCCTCGAGCACGCGCAACTCCTCCTGGCTCGCGAGCAGGGACGCGAAGGCTTCCCGGACCGAGAGCGCCCGCTCCGCCAGGGACGCCTTCACGCGCGCCTGTTCGGCGGCCACGCTCCGGTCCGCGAGCGCGCGCTTCGCTCCCCGCTGCCCGAAGAGCAGCAGCGGTTGCTCCACCGTGAACTGGTGGGTGATGGCCGAGCCGGTGTTGACGCCCGTCGCGAGTATCTGGGAGCTGTAGCTGAGCGACGGGTTGGGAAGCAGGCCCGCCGTGACACGGTCCGCCTCCGTCACCGCCACGCGAGCACGCTCCGCCGTGGCCCACGGACTGTTCGTCGCGAGCAGCTCCAGGGCCTGTTCCAGGGTGATGTTCGTCGGAGGTCGTGGGGGCGTCTCCGTCGCCTGGGCCCACGCACCCCCCGAGCCCAATGTGAGCCACAGCATTGTCGTCGAGATGAACCGCTTCATGCCGCCACCGCTCCCACCTTGCCCGCTTCCGCGGTGTTGTTCGCATCCAGGGATGCCACCTCCGCCTCCAGCTCGTCGTCATCCGGTGTTCCCTCCGACGCGGAGTGTTTGCCCACGATGACCGAGTAGACGGCCGGCAGCGCGAACAGCGAAACGAGCACCGCCGTCACCAGCCCGCCGATGATGACGATGGCGAACGGTCGCTGCGTCTCGCTCCCGGCGCCCGTCGACAGCGCCGCGGGGAACAGTCCGAGCATCGCGAGCATCGCCGTCATCAACACCGCGCGGAATCGGCTCGCCGCTCCGCGTGGCAGCGCTGTCTCCAACGCCTCTCCCTGGCGTCGACGGTCATCCACCGCGCTCACCACGAGCAGCGAGGCGAGACACACCTGCCCCAGGAGGGTGATGAAGCCCACCGCCGCGCTGACCGACAGGGGCACCCCCGTCACCGCCAGGGCCAGCACGCCGCCGCACATGGCGAAGGGCGCACCCGCCAGCACCGTCCCCGCGCTGCGCACCGAACCGAGGGCCGCGTACAGCAGCGCGAACACCACGATGAACGACACCGGCACGATGACCGCGAGGCGTCCGAGCGCGCGCTGCTGGTTCTCGAACTCGCCACCCCACTTGATGAAGGTCCCCTCCGGAATCTTCACCTCCTTCTCCACCGTGGCCATGGCCTCCTGGATGGTGGAGCCCATGTCGCGGCCCTCGACGTTGAACTTCAGCGCGAGCGTGCGGCTGTTGGCCTCGCGGTTGATGCTCGCGCGCCCCAGGGCCTTCTCGATGCTCGCCACCTCGCGCAGAGGGACGTGGCCCCCGCTGGCGGTGGGCACGAGGATGTCGCCGATGCGGGTCTCGTCCTCGCGCTCCGCCCCCGTGAGGATGACGCGGACGGAGACGGGGCGCTCCTGCTCCCACAGCTCCGTCACCACCTTGCCGCCGAGCGCCGTCTCCACCAGCTCCTGGGCCGTGGAGACATCGATGCCCGCCCGAGCAAGGGCCGGCCGGTCCAGCACCACCTGGAGCTGCGGGACGCTGGAGTCACGGTAGAGCCCCAGGTCGACCACGCCCTCGACCTTCTGGAGCGCGACGACCGCCTGCTCCAACGTGGAGCGCATCGCCGCGAGGTCCGTGCCGAAGATCTTCAGCACCACCTTGCCGCGCACGCCGCTGATGGCCTCCTCCACGCTGTCCTTGATGGGCTGCGAGAAGTTGAAGCTCACGCCGGGAATCTCCAGCAGCGAGGCGCGCATCTCCCGGATGATGCGCTCCTTGTCCCAGCCCTCGCGCCACCGCTCCTCGGGGTGGAAGCGCACGAACGTCTTCCCCATGTTGACGGACTCGTTGTCGGTGCCGTCCTCGGGGCGGCCCTGCTCGACGAGCACCTCCTTCACCTCGGGGAACGCGAGGATGCGGCGGCGCACCTCCAACAGCACCTCCGCGCCCCGTGACAGCGAGATGCTCGCCGGCATCTCCACGAAGATGTTGATGTCGCCCTCGTCCAGCTCCGGGAGGAACTCGCTGCCGACCCGGGAACCGACGACGCCCGTGAACACCACCAGCGCCGCCATGGCGCCGAAGACCAGCGCCTTGCGCGGCAACAGCCACGCCACCGCGCGGGCATACCCCTCCCGTAGCACGCCGAGCAACCGGGGCTCCTTCACCTCCGCGTCCTTGGGGCGCAGGAACAGCGCGCACAGCGCGGGAATCACCGTCAGCGCGAACACCAGCGCGCCCACGAGCGCGAAGCTGTAGGTCAGCGACAGCGGGCGGAAGATGCGGCCCTCGACGCGCTCCAGCGTGAAGACGGGGATGAGCGCGGCGATGATGATGGCCATCGCGAAGAACGTGGGACGCGCCACGTCGAGCGCCGAGTGGAGGATGAGGCCGAGCATCGCCTTGCGCCGCTTGGGTCGCCGCATCGCCGCCTCGTGCAGCACGTTCTCCACCAGCACCACCGCGCCATCCACGAGGATGCCGAAGTCGATGGCGCCCATGGAGATGAGGTTCGCCGGCAGGCCCACCATCCGCAGGCCGATGAAGGCCGTCAGCAGCGCGAGGGGAATGACGGACGCGACGATGAGCGAGCAGCGCAGGCTGCGCAGGAACAGCCACGCCACGGCGACGACGAGGATGGCTCCGTGCAACAGGTTGTGGTGCACCGTGCCCAGCGCGTGCTGCACCAGCGTGTTCCGGTCGTAGAACGCCTCGATGCGCATGCCCTGGGGGAGCACGCGCTCGTTCAGCTCCTTCACCTTCTCGTGGACGCCCTCCAGCACCACGCTCGGGTTCTCCCCTCGGCGCAGGAGCACCACGCCTTCGGTGACGTCCATGTCCAGGTCGTGGCTCACCGTGCCGCGCCGGGGCGTATGGGAGGCCACCACGCGCGCGACATCGCCCACCGTCACCGGCGTCCCGTCCTCGCTCTTGAGCACGATGTCCTGCACGTCACGCGCCCCGCGCAGGTAGCCCACGCCGCGGATGAGCAGCTCCTGGTCTCCCTGTTTCAGGAACCCGCCACCGACGTTGCGGTTGGAGCGCTCCAGCGCCTGGGTGACGTCCGCGAGCGTCAGCCCGTGCGCGAGCAGCCGCGACGGGTCCACCTGGACATGGAACTCCTTCAGGAACCCACCCAGGCTGAGCACGTCCGCCACGCCCGGGACCTGCCGGAGGTGACGCGCGATGCTCCACTCCATCTCCGAGCGCGTCTCCGTGAGCGTGTGCCGGTCGCTCAGCACCCGGAACTGGTACACCTTGCCCAGCGGCGTGGCCTCGGGCGCCAGCCGCGCGTCCGCGTCGTCCGGCAGGTCCGCGCTGGCCAGCCGCTCGGACACGGTGGTGCGGGCCTTGAACGGGTCCACGCCGTCATCGAAGGTGAGGAAGATGAGCGAGAGGCCGAAGAGGCTCTCGCTGCGCATCTGCACCATCCCCGGCGTGCCGTTGAGCACCCGCTCCAGGGGGACCGTCACCTGTCGCTCGATCTCCTCGGGCGCCAGGCCCGGCATCTGCGCGATGACGTTGACCTGGAGGTTGGTGACGTCGGGGAACGCCTCGACCGGCGTGTCCAGATAGGCCTTCACGCCGAACAGGCCGATGCCGAGCGTCAGCGCCAGGACCGGCAGGCGACTGCGAACGCAGAACGCGATGAGTGCTTTCAACATGGAGTGTCCTCGGGGCGCTCAGAGCAGCTGGTCCGCCGCGCCATCGAGCAGCAGCGCGCCACGGGTGACGACCTGCTCGCCTCGCGTCAGGCCCGCGATGATCTGCACGCGGCCGTCCACCGGAGGCGTGATGACGACGGAGCGCCGGACGAACGTGCGCTCGTCCTGCTTCACGTAGACCACCGACTCCTTGCCGTTGCGCAGCAGCACCGCCTCCACGGGCAGCGTGAGGTTCGACTCCGCCGCCTCGATGCGCACGCGCCCGAACATCCCTGGACGCAGGCCCGCGGGGGCCTCCGCCAGGGTGACGCGCACGGGGGCCGTCCGCGAGCCGGTGGTGACGACCGCACCCACGGACGTGACGGTGCCCGCGAGCGGTGTTGGCACGGATGGCAGGGTGACCTGGACGCGCGCGCCCTCGCGCACCTGGGGGAGGTCGCGCTCGAACACCTCGGCCACGACCCACAGCGCGGACGGGTCGCCCACCTCCACCAGCGGCTCACCGCCCGCCTGCACGGCGCTGCCCACCGCCGCGCTCCTCGACAACACCGTGCCCGCGAGCGGCGCGCGCAGCACCACGGCGGTGCCGCCTCCCGGGCCGACGAAGCCCACCGACGCCTGGGCACGCGCCAGCTCCGCCTGCGCCTCCGTCAGGCGCGTCTCCGCGGCCAGCCGCTCGCGCTCCGTGCTCACGCCCTGCTCGAACATGCGGCGCTCGCGCTCGAAGGCGGACTGCGCCTCGCGCAGGGTCGCGGCCGCCGTGGCCACCGCCGTGCGCGCCGCCGCGGCCTCCGGGCAGTCGAGCGTCACCAGCGGGTCGCCCTGCTTCACCGTGTCGCCCGTGCGCACGTGCACCGTGAGCACCCGGCCCGCCAGGGGCGCCGCCATCCGGGAGACGGCCTCGTCGCGGAAGGCCACGCGCGCGGGCGCCTGGAGCAACGCCCCGCTCGGGTCCGGTTGCACCGGGGCGACGGAGACGAAGGCCCGCGAGGCCTCCGCGAGCTGGACCACACCATCCTTGGGGCTGGCTGTGGTGTGCTCCTGGGTGGGAGAGGGGGCGGCCGCGCTCGTGCAGCCGGCGGCGGAGAGGGCCAGGAGGCCCATCAACAGGGTCCGTGTCATGCCCCAGCCCCTGGGCAAGTCCTGGTCCAGCCGCGTCATGCGTCAACTCATTGGAATCACTGGGACTCATGACGCTCAGGGAGCGAGCATGGCTGAGGCGAATTGAATCATCTGTGCATTTTCGCCACAGTCCGCCGCGTGCGTATCTCCACCAAGCTGGGCCTGGGCCTCACCCTGACGAGCGCGGTCATCCTGGGCTCGTACGGCTTCAGCCAGCTCCAGAAGGAGGAGCGGGAGCTGCGGACGGCCACGGAGCAGGCGTCTCGGCTCCTGGCGACGGCGCTCCAGGTGGCCATGGAGAGCGCGCTGCGCGACGGGCAGGTGGCGGATGTGGGGAAGATGCTCGAGTCGCTGGAGCTGAAGGACCCGTCGGTGGACGTGTTCGTCTTCGATGCCCGGGGCTCGCTGGTGGCTCGCTCCCTGGGGAGCTCGCGCTCGCTCCCGCTCATCGAGGCGGACGCCGGGCGGGTGCTGCGGGCCCATGGCGGCATGGCGCGCTTCGGGGGAGACGGAGGGTTGGAGCACCTGTCCATCGTCCTGCCTTTGCGCGATGACTCGGGCGCGAGCGTGGGCGCGCTCGCGGTGGTCGAGCCGCTCGACAACCTGAGACAGGACCTCGAATCGACGCGGCTGTCGGCGCTGCTGTCGACGCTGACGCTCATCGTCGGCATCTCCGCGGTCGGGTGGCTCCTGATGCTGCTCTACATCCAGCGACCGCTGGAGCGGCTGGTGGGCGCGATGCGCGCGGTGCGGGGGGGCGACTTCAGCACCACGGTCTCCGCCGAGCGGGAGGACGAGGTGGGCGCGGTGGCGCATGCCTTCAACGCGATGGTGAAGGAGCTGGGCGAGGCCCGGGGCCGACTCACCGAGGAGGTGGAGGCGCGCATCGCCTTGGAGGCGGGGCTCCAGCGCGTCGACAAGCTCGCCACCGTCGGTCAGCTGTCCGCGGGGCTCGCGCATGAAATCGGCTCGCCGCTGCTCATCCTCGGAGGGCGGGCCCAGGCGCTCGCCGCGCGCGCCGAGCTCCCGGAGGACGTCCGCCGCAACGCCAACATCCTCGTCGAGCAGTCCGAGCGCATCGCGCGCACGGTGCGCCAGCTGCTCGACCTCTCGCGGCGCAAGCCGACGAGGCGCGAGGTGCTGGATGTCTCGGCGCCCGTCCGCGCCGTGGTGGAGCTGCTGGAGCACGAGGCCCGGAAGCGCGACGTGCGGTTGACGTTCGAGGGCGGCGCGTCGCTGCCGAACGTGCTCGCGGATGGAGACGGTGTGCAGCAGGTGGCGCTGAACCTGCTGACGAACGCGCTGCGGGCCACTCCTCGGGGAGGGACGGTGCGCCTCGCGCTGGACGCGGCCCGCTTCCGGATGGCGCCGACGCTGCCGGAGCGCTCGGGGGTCTGTCTCTCCGTGGAGGACACCGGCGCGGGGATGGACGCGGAGCATGTCGCCCGCATCTTCGAGCCCTTCTTCAGCACCTGGGCGGACCAGGGGGGAACGGGGTTGGGGCTCGCCGTGGTCAAGTCCATCGTCGCCGAGCATGGTGGGACGCTGCGGGTGTCCTCGCGTCCGGGGGAGGGCAGCCTCTTCCAGGTCTACCTGCCAGCAGAGGGTGACGTCGAAGCGAAGGAGGTGGTGGCATGAGCGCGCGACCAGCGCGGTTGCTCGTCCTGGACGACGACGCGGGCGTGGTGGACTTCCTGTGCGAGAGCCTGAGCGCGCGGGGGTACCAGACGGTGGGGCTCACCTCGCCAGAGGAGGCGGTGGCGCTGTTCCGCAAGGAGTCCTTCGACCTGGTCATCTCCGACGTGGAGATGCCGCGCATGCGGGGCACGGAGCTGCTGGAGGTCCTGCTGGCGGAGAAGCCGGGGCAGCTCGTCCTGCTCATCACCGCCTTCGGCAGCATCGAGCTGGCCGTGGCGGCCGTGAAGGCCGGCGCGTGCGACTTCGTCACCAAGCCCTTCAACATCGACGCGCTGGTGCTCGCCATCGAACGGGCCTTCCGCGAGCGTCACCTCCGCCGGGAGATCGTCCGCCTGCGCGCGGCGGTCCCCACGGAGCTGCCCGGCGGGCTCGTCGCGCGCAGCCCCGCCATGCGCAAGGTGCTGGACATGGCGCGCAAGGCGGCGCGGACCGACTCCACGGTGCTGCTCACGGGGGAGACGGGGACGGGCAAGAGCGCGCTCGCATCACTCATCCACGAGTCGAGCGCGCGGCGGGCGGAGCCCTTCCTCCAGCTCAACTGCGCCACGCTGCCGCCGAGCCTCGCGGAGAGCGAGCTGTTCGGCGTGCGGCGCGGCGCCTTCACCGATGCCCGCGAGGACCGGGCCGGTGTGTTCGCCGCGGCGGGCGGAGGCACGCTCTTCCTCGACGAGGTGGGCGAGCTGTCGCTGGAGGTCCAGGCCAAGCTCCTCCAGACGCTGGAGACGGGCAGGGTGCGCCCGCTCGGCGCCAGCGCGGAGGTGACGGTGCGCGCCCGGGTCCTCGCCGCGACCAATCGCCCCCTCGAGGTCCTGCTGCGCGAGGGTCGCTTCCGCCCCGACCTCTACTACCGCCTCAACGTCATCCGCCTGGAGGTCCCACCGCTGCGCGAGCGGCGCGAGGACATCGTCCCCCTGGTGGACTTCTTCCTCGGCAAGCTGGGAGGACCGCGTGCCCGGGAGGTGGTCGGTGTCTCCGCGTCCGCGATGCGGCGCCTCATGGGCCACGCCTGGCCGGGCAACGTCCGCGAGCTGGCCAACCTCCTCGAGCGCGCCGTGGCCATGTCCGAGCACGACACCCTGCTGCCCGAGGACTTCGAGCTGCCCGGGCACGACGGCGGCATGCAGGCCCTCTTCGCGCAGTCGGGGGGCGACGCCCTTCCGCTCGAGGAGGTGGAGCGCGAGTACGTGCGCCGCGTGGTGGATGCCCAGGGCGGCAACAAGGCCGCCGCCGCGCGCATCCTCGGCATCAACCGCCGGACGCTCTACCGCAAGCTCGACGAACCGTGAGCCACGCGCGCCGTCCCGTCAGTCCCAGACGAACAGCCACTTCACGGCCTTGCCCAGGCCGTAGAACACCCAGCCCACCGGACCCGGGCGCGTGGGGCGCTCGAAGGCGAGCGAGACGGAGGCGAGCGCGGCCTGTCCCTCCAGCAACTCGAGTCGCGCCTCGAGCGCCTCGTACTCCACCGTCACGCGCTCCAGCTCCTTCTCGACCTTGAGGGTGTCCTCGACGGTGACGGCTCGCTGGAGCAGCTCCAGGTAGCGCTCCCGGACGCGCTTCAGGTTGTCCAGCCGCACCTTCATGTCCTGGTGCGCCTCCGTCACGTCCTCGGCGTGGACCTGCTTCTCCGTCACCTCTCCGAGGGAGGGCAGGGCGCTCATGAAGGCGTCGAGGCGCTCGGCGGGGACGCGCAGCGTGACGGCCTCCGTGGAGGAGCGCTGGACGTAGCCCCCATGGGCCCGCGCCAGCTGCGCCGCCTCGCCGGGCCCCCGGTCCGGATCACCCCGCTCCAGGCGCACGTTCGCGCTGTGGAGGATGGTGCGACCCGTCGCGGCCGACGCCAACGACTCTCCCGGGCCGGAGACGGCGAGGCCCGGCGCGGGCGCGGAGACCGCATGGTGGCTGGTCGAGCAGCCGACGAGGACGAGCAAGGGAACGAGCAGCAACAGGCGCACGGGGACGATCCTTCGCGGAAGGTGAGTGGGAGTCCCTCCTGGACGCACGTCACGCCACGAGGGTTCCGCGAGCTTCGGGAGGACGTCCGAGGCCGAGCCCGGAAGGGCTCAGGAGACGCGGGGGGCGGAGGCGCGAAGGGGCTGCTGGCCCTCTCCCTCGTAGTAGATGCTCGCGCACTCCTTCTCGTAGACCACGAGCACCCGACCACTCTGCTCCAGCAGGTCGGAGGCCTTCTCCGTGGCCCTGCGAACCAGGGTGTCGAACTTTCCCGAGCGCTGTTTGTTCCCGGCCCGGACTGTCACGACTGGCATGCGGTGTCCCGCTCCTTGTGCCCCACGGCGGGTGGCTCCAGGCAGCGCCCGGCTCCGTGCCCATCCGCGGGTAACGGCCGCGTCATAGCCAACCCAACACTTCGTTGACAAGCGGTCCGCGCCGTGGCGGGTAAGGGAACCATGCTCCGCAAGCTCCTTGTATTGCTGGTTTTGTCGCTCGGACTGTCCTCGGCGGCCCAGGCGCAGACGACGACCCGTCGCGAGCACACCTCGCTCACGCCAGCCTGGTTGCCCCGAGGCATCCTCCTGGGGGCGTCGTTCCGGGACGACACCATCACCCCTCGGTTGAAGCTGCAGTGGCAGTTCACCTTCTACCAGGACCGGAAGGACGCGTTCGTGCTGCTGCTGGAGGGCGGGCTGGGTTGGGCCGCCTCGATGCCGACCCAGGACCCGCGCGAGCCGCGCACGATGCTCGGCTCCTACTACGAGCACACCGCGCAGGTGGGCGTGGGCTACCGCAACCACTTCCGGGAAGGGCTCCACTGGGGCTTCCAGGTGACCGGTGGCCCCGTCTTCTACGGCGCGCACTTCGACGGAGAGCCCGCCGACAAGCGCACCGCGGGCATCGTCGAGGGCCGCATCCACATCGGCTACCAGCTCGACCAGGTCGCCTTCGGCGTCGCGGCCGGGTACGGCGAGCCCTTCGGCCTCAAGCGCCGGAGCCTCGGCCGGACCTTCGTGGGTGGCCCGATGTTCGGGTTGTTCGCGGATTGGCGTTGAAGTCGGTGTAGACTGGTGGCGCGGCCTCGCCCCCGCCGCGCCCCGCCCTATGCCCGAGCTGCTCAGCGCCCACGTCTCGAGATACCTGCGCAATCGGGGAGACCTCGAGCGGCACCTGCCGCCGGGGCTGCTCGTGTTCTCGCCTGTTCCGGCGCCGGAGCCGGTGGGAGAGCAGGAGGAGTACCGGCTCAAGACGGTGACGAACGCGGGGCCGCCGACGCTGGGGGCGAGCGAGCCGGTGGTGTTCTCCGTGGTGAAGTCGCGGACGAACGCGTTCGGTCGAGGCATCACCGTGGGACGGACGGGCAACAACGACGTGGTGCTGGATGACGGGAGTGTGTCCCGGTTCCACGCGTGGTTCGCCCGGGACGAGGCCCGCTCGGGCATCCTCCTGACGGACGCGGGTTCGAAGAACGGCTCGTTCCTCGGCGGGGTGCGCCTCACCCCACGCAAGCCAGTCCTCCTGGAGGATGGGGCGCGGTTGCGCTTCGGCCAGGTGGAGCTGGCGTTCCATACGCCCAGCGGCTTCGTCCGGATGCTGGCGGCGCGGATGGCTCCCTGAGCCTTGCCACGTCTCAAGTGGCCTGCGTAACGTGCGAAGTCGCCCACAGTCACACACGGGAGTGTTCGCGGTGGCCTTGACCACAGAAGCCTTCGGACTGACCGACGTCGGCCGCAAGCGGCAGCACAACGAAGACGCGATGCTGGTGGACGTCGGGCTGGGCCTGTACGTGGTCGCGGACGGCATGGGCGGGCACGCCGCCGGAGAGGTGGCGAGCGCCCGGGCGACGGAGGTCGTCAAGCAGCACATCACCGCCAACCGGCACTTGCTCAAGGACCTGGGGAACAACCCCACCGCGGACAGCCGCTCCGCGGCGGCGGCGCTGGTCGAGGTCTCCGTCCAACGCGCGTGCGCGGACATCTACCGCACGGCCATGGCGGACTCGACCAAGCGCGGCATGGGCACGACGTTCGTGTGCCTCGCGGTGGGCGGGAACAAGGGGGTCATCGGCCACGTGGGTGACAGCCGTGTGTACCTGGTGCGCCATGGTCAGTGTCACCGCCTGACCGAGGACCACACGCTGGTCGCCGCGCAGCTCAAGGCCGGCACCATCACCAAGGAGCAGGCGGCCACCTCGCAGTACCGCAACGTGATTACGCGCGCGGTGGGCATCCAGGAGTCCGTTCAGGTCGACACGCTCATCGTGGACCTGATGCCGGGCGACATGTTCGTGCTGTGCTCGGACGGTCTTCACGGCTACCTCGAGGACGAGGAGCTGTTGCCCCTGGTCGCGGGGCTGGCTCCGGCGGACCTGCCCAAGCGGCTCATCGACGTCGCCAACGAGCGCGGCGGCAAGGACAACATCACCGCGGTGGTGGTGAAGGTGGCGGGCGACAGCGCCGCCATGTCCAGCGAGGAGACGAGCGAGGCGCAGTCGCGCATGGAGGCGCTGCGCAAGATTCCGCTCTTCCGCCACCTCACGTACAAGGAGCAGACGGCGGTGCTCTCCATCGCGACCACGCGCACGTATCCGGCGGGGCGCGAAATCGTGGTGGAGGGGCAGCCGGGCGAGGAGCTGTTCGTGGTCATCCGCGGGCGGGTGGCCATCGAGAAGAACGGCGTGGAGATCGCCGAGCTGCGCTCCGGTGGGCACTTCGGGGAGATGGGGCTCATCGACAACGCGCCGCGCTCGGCGACGGTGCGAGCCACCGAGCCCACCCGGACCATGGTGATTTCCCGCCCGGACCTGATGGGCCTGATGAAGCGCGAGTCCATCCTCGCGGTGAAGATGCTGTGGAGCTTCGTGCAGGTGCTCAGCGACCGGCTGCGCGCCACCAACTCGGAGCTGAGCGAGGCCCGTCAGGAGCTCGCCGTGGCCCAGGCCATCCAGCCGTTCGCCGAGGAGTGAGGGCCCCATGCGCTCGCGCCGAATCCGTCCCACCGGAGACGTAGGGGCCCCGCGTCAGACCGCCCGGGTACGTTCCCCCCTCGATAATCGAGGAGGCCGTATGGCGAGGGCGGTGGGTGGGGACGTGATGGTGCGGTTGGTGGGCGAGGTGGCGGAGCTCCGGCAGGAGCTGCAGGACACGCAGCTGGACGTGCGCATCCTGGGCGCCAGCATGGGCGCCATGCGCGCGAGCATGGAGGCGATGCGCTCGAACCTGGACTCGATGCTCGCCACCATGGACGCGATGACGGACCGCGTGAGTTCCATCTCCGGGCGGCTGCATCGCATGGAGACGCACGCCGGGCGCATGGCCCGGCTGTTGGGCACGCTGGCGGACTCGACGAACGAGCGCTTCGATCAGGTGGAGCGACGTCTGGACGCGCTCGAGGACAAGTCCAAGTCCTAGCGTGGCGAGGCCCTGGCTCCGTCCACCATCCGGCACGCGACAGCGGGGCACCCGAGGGGAGCGTCTGGGGGCGGACTCGCCCGGAATTTCAGGCCGGAATCGTCCGTTCCGGGCCCGGCCGCGGGCTATGGTCCCGTCGACGTGGGCATGCGCAAGGGGATCCTCATAGGAGTGGCGCTGGCCCTGGTGGCGCTCGGAGCGACGTGGCTCTGGAGCCGCCCGGGGGCGGACTCGCGAGCGGCGGTGGCCTCGCGAGGTCCATCCTCCGTGTCCAAGGGCCTGCCGGACTTCGCCGCGGTGGAGGTCTCCTCGGGCGAACGGGAGGGGCTGTCGCTCACGGGCCGCGTCCTGGACCCCTCGGGGCGTCCGGTGGCGGACGCGGAGGTCTTCCTCGCCGCGAGCGCCGAGCGGACGCTGGTGGACGTGCGCTGCGACGAATGTGGCCAGGCCCTGCTGTCCTGTCAGGCGCACGAGACGGCGCTCCACACGCTCGCCTTCTTCGAGCAGCAGCGGGGCTTCCTCACGCCGCGCGCGACCGCGCGGACCGACGGCGAGGGGCGCTTCCGCTTCGCGCACCTGGTGGGGGTCTCCTTCTCCGTCTGGGCCAGGGCCCCGGGGCTGGGCGTCGCGTCGAGGGATCGCGCCGCGCCGGGAGACCCGGTGGAGCTGTTCCTGCCGCCGCTGCGGAGCCTGCGGGGCCAGGTGGTGGACGAGGCGGGGCAGCCGGTCCGGTCCGCCCGCGTGCACGCGGTGTCCCGCAAGGTGCCGCTGCCGTTCGAGGCGGAGTCGGGGGCCGACGGGAGCTTCTCCCTGGAGGGGCTGGGCGAGGGACCGTTCTACGTCCTCGCGATGGCGGAGGGATACGTGCCTGCCGTGGAGGCGCAGGTGGAGGCGGGCTCGCAGCCCGTGCGCCTGCGGCTCACCCCGGCCCGGACGCTGGAGGTCCGCGTCGTGCGCGACGGGAAGCCCGCGGCGGCCACGGTGCGGCTGCGCGCCGACCACCTCTCCCGCGAGCTGCGCACGGAAGGGGAGCTGGTTCGCTTCACCGGCCTCTATCCGGACGAGCTGGTGGTGACCGCGGAGGCGCCCGGGCTGGGCTCGATTCCGCGCACGCTGACGCTCGACGCGCGCGTCACGCAGGTGACGCTGCAGCTGGAGGTCGCGGGCAAGCTGCTCGTCACGGTGGTGGACGAGGAGGGGCAGCCGGTCCCCAACCCCCAGCTCGTCCTGCTCACCGCGCACGGCGACCTGGTGCGCAGCGAGAAGGGGGCCACCGGGACGCTCGTCGAATTGGGCCCGCTGGCGGCCGGCGACTATCTGTTGGAGGGCCGGGCGGAGGGCTTCCGCGAGGCCCAGGTGCCGGCCCGCGTGGGGCCGGGCGAGACGTCGGTGGAGCTGGAGCTCCAGCGGGCGACGATCATCACCGGCCGGGTCATGGACCAGTATGGTCGACCGGCGCCGCGTGTGTCGGTGCTCGTCCAGCCCACCGGGGAGGCGGTCCTCGCGGACGAGGACGGCAACTTCGTGGCGCAGGTGCCGTCGGCGGGGCTGTACGAACTGCACGCGCACCACTCCGAGTGGGGCGGTGGGCAGCTGAAGGTCACGGCGCCGGCGACCGGCGTCGAGCTGTCGCTGGAGCCGCATGCCGCGTTGGAGGTGACGGTGACGTCCTCGGGCCGGCGCGTCGAGGGCGCGGACGTGGTGCTCTGGGTGGACCAGGAGGGCATCTTCCGCAGCGACCGCTCCTCGGGACCGGACGGAGTGGTGCCCATGCGAGGTCTGCCGGAGGGCACGTACACGATGGTGGCCTCGCACCCGGACCATCAGCCGTCGGAGCGTCGGCAGGTGACGGTGGTGGAGGGGCAGACGCTGAAGCTCGAGGCGGAGCTGAAGCCCGGGGCGCCGCTGACGGGCGACGTGCAGGACACGGAGGGCGCGCCCGTGTCGGGCGTCTCCCTGCTCGTGGTGCCGCGCGGCGCGGAGCCGGTGCAGAGCGACGCGCGCGGGCACTTCGAGTTCCGTTCGCTCCGGCCGGATCGCGGCTACCGCGTGGAGGCGAAGCACCCGGGCTACGACCAGGTGGAGCGCGCCGAGGGCAAGGCGGGCGGTCCTCCCGTGAAGGTGGTGTTGAAGAAGCGGGACGTCTACCGGGGCCGCGTCGTGGGGAGCGACGGAGCCGTCGTCCGGCGCTTCCGCGTGGACGAGCACCACGTGGACCATCCCGAAGGGCAGTTCGAGCTGCCGTTGCCCACGGCGGGAGAGCGCGTCATCGCGGCGGTGGACGCGCCGGGCTACGAGCCGCTCATGGTGGACCGGCCGGCGACGCAGAACGACCTGGGTGAGCTGGTGCTGGAGAAGCTGCCCAGCGTCTCCGGCCTGGTGAAGGACGCGGGCGGCGGCCCCGTCCCGGACGCCGTCGTCACGTGCGAGGTCTGCGAGGAGTCGGTGCTGACGGGGCCGGATGGCCGGTTCACGCTGGCCAGCCCTCCCTATGTCGCGCGCTACGCGGTGACGGCGCGCAAGGGGCGCTTGAGCGGGACGCAGCAGGTGGAGCGCGGGGCGCGCGGGCCGCTGGAGCTGACGCTGCGACAGGCGACGCGGTTGAGCGGGCGGGTGTTCCTCGCGGGAGGCCAGCCCGCGGCGGGCATCGAGGTGGCGGCGATGAATGGCGACCGGGGCGAGCCGCTGACGCTGGTGACGGGGCCGGATGGTTCGTACTCCGTGGACGCGGCGCCGGGCAGCTACCGCTTCATGCTGGGCGCGGGGCGGGAGTTCTCCGGCGAGCCGGCCATCGTGGTGCAGGTCTCCGGGGAGCAGATGCGCCTGGACCTGGGCCCGGCGCCGGGGACGGCCTCGCTCACCGTGCAGCTCAAGCCCGAGCGCGGCAAGGCGCTGTGGGTCGTCGCGGGAGAGCTCCCCCCGTTGGGGGCGTCGCCCTCGCAGGAGCTGCTGCGCTCGCGCTGGGCGCAGCTGGTCTACCAGCCCCGGTCCGAGCAGGTGGTGGTCACCGGGCTCGCGCCCGGGCGCTACACCGTGGTGTGGGGCGCCTTCCACGTGGAGACGCCCGGAGGGCCCGAGGTGCGCGTGGTGGACGTCCCCTCCCGGGGGGAGCTGTCGTTGGTCCGGTAGCGGATCGCCGTCATGCCTCGCCGCGTCGGGTTGCGATGGGGCGCCCGGCCGCATTAGGTAGCCGCATGGACGCATCGGCACTGAAGGGCCGTCGCATCATCGTGGGCGTGGGCGGCGGCATCGCCGCGTACAAGGCGTGTGAGCTGGTGCGCGAGCTGGGGCGCGCCGGCGCCGAGGTCCGGGTGGCCATGACGGAGGCGGCGCGGCAGTTCGTCACCCCGCTGACCTTCCAGGCGCTCAGCGGGCACCCCGTCCTCACGGACTATTTCGACCCCTCGCAGGAGGGGAACTTCGGCCACCTCGACCTCGCGCGCTGGGCGGAGGCCTTCGTGGTCGCTCCCGCGACGGCGGACCTGCTGGCGCGGCTGCGCGCGGGCATGGCGAACGACGCGGTGACGACGTCGCTGCTCGCCTTCCGGGGCCCCGTCGTGCTGGCCCCGGCGATGAACGTCGCCATGTGGGACAACGCGATGACGCAGGAGAACGTCGCGGCCCTGTTGTCGCACAAGCGCTTCACGATGGTCGGCCCCGGAGCGGGGCTGCTGGCCTGTGGCGACGTGGGGGAGGGGCGGCTGGCAGATGTGCCCAACATCGTCGCGGCGGTGGCGGCGCGGTTCTCGCCCGGGCCGCTGGCGGGCAGGCGCGTGCTGCTGACGGCGGGGCCCACGCGTGAGTTCCTCGACCCCGTCCGCTTCATCTCGAACCCCTCCACCGGGAAGATGGGCCTGGCGCTCGCGCACGCGGCCAGGTCTCAGGGCGCCACCGTGACGCTGGTGCTGGGGCCGGTGGGGGCGGTGGACCGGACGGGCCTGGAGGTGGTGGACGTGGTGTCCGCGGAGGACATGGCTCGCGAGGTGCTTTCGCGCGTCGAGGCCGCGGACGTCTTCATCGCCACGGCGGCGGTGAGTGACTGGCGCCCCGAGACGCGGGCGCCGCAGAAGGTGAAGAAGGGCGCGACGCCCGCTCCGGAGAACCTGCGCCTGGTGCGCACGCCGGACGTGCTCGCGGAGGCGTCCAGGCGGGTGGCGGGACAGGGCCACAGGCCGTTGCTGGTGGGCTTCGCCGCGGAGACGGAGCGGGTCGAAGAGCACGCGCGCGAGAAGCTGGAGCGCAAGGGTCTGGACGCCATCGTCGCCAACGACGTCACGGCTCCCGGCGCGGGGTTCGGGACGGAGACCAACCGGGTGACGGTGTTGACGCGCTCGGGAGCGCGACAGGAGCTCCAGGGGAGCAAGGACGCCGTGGCCCGGGGCATCCTCGACCTCTTGCGAACCCTCCCTCGACCGGGGCAGGGCGGGTGAAGGGCCTCCCCGGGGTGTGGGCTCGCTCGGACGCTCCGGGCCTGTGACGCGATGTGCGAGAGGGCGCGGTGGCGCCGGAGGCTGGGGCGGCGGGGCGGTCCAGGGGGACTGGACGCGGTCGATGACCGCTTCCTTGCGCCCGGGCGCCGCGTCCGATACCGATCCACCACCGTGAACGACGACTCGCCCGAAGCCTCGCTGGACATGAGCGCCGTGCTCGAGGACGTCCGCCGTCACCTGCTCTGGCAGGAGGACGCGGCCGGCCGGGTGCTGATGATCGACGCGAAGGCGGCGGCCGAGCTGCAGCGCCTGACGCCGTCCCTGCGCTCTCGCTTCTCGCGGCCCCCTTCGGAGCCCACCCAGGCCCCCGCGCCCGTCGCTCCGCCGGCCAGCTTGCGCCCGGCCGCTCCACCCGAGCCCACGGCGGACCGCGCGGCCCCACCGCCCACGAGGCCCCTGGAGCCGTCCGTTCGTCCGCCCGCGCCGGTGGCGGCGCCCCCGTCGCGTCCAGGCCCCCCGCCCGCGGCGGGGATGAGCCGCGCGCCGGCCGCGCGTCCCCCCGCTCCAGGCATGCTGCTCGACGTGCCCCCCCAGGCGGCGCGAGCGTCCGCCGCCCTCCCCGGAGTGGTGGATGGCGAGCGTCCGACGCTGGACCAGGTCCGGCGCGAGCTGGGGGATTGCCGTCGCTGCAAGCTGTGCTCGGGGCGGAAGAACATCGTGTTCGGGTCGGGAAACCCCCGCGCGCAGCTCGTCTTCGTGGGCGAGGGTCCGGGTGAGAACGAGGACCTGCAGGGTGTGCCCTTCGTGGGCGCGGCGGGCGAGCTGCTGACGAAGATGATCGAGGCGATGGGGTTCCGCCGCGACGACGTCTACATCTGCAACGTGGTGAAGTGCCGTCCTCCGGGCAACCGCAACCCGGAGCCCGACGAAATCGAGGCGTGCGAGCCGTTCCTGCGCGCCCAACTGGCGGCCATCCAGCCCAAGGTGGTGGTGGCGCTGGGCAAGTTCGCGGCGCAGACGCTGCTGCGCGACTCGACGCCCATCACGCGCATGCGTGGCAACTGGCGGGTCTACGAGGGCATCCAGCTCATGCCCACGTTCCACCCCGCGTACCTGCTCCGCAACCCGGCGGAGAAGCGCAACGCGTGGGCGGACCTGCAAGCGGTGATGAAGGTATTCGGCAAGAACCCGGGCTCGCGCACCTAGCGGGCGGCCGGGGGGGAGGCACGATGAAGGGATTGCTGGAGACGCGCGAGGTGCACTCGCCCGCGCTGGAGTCCAACCCGCTGGGCGACCCGGCGCGGCGGCGGCTCACCGTGTACCTGCCGCCGGGCTACGGGGAGGGGGACCGGCGTTATCCGACCGCCTACTTCCTGCACGCCTTCGGCAACAGCGGGGGCACGTGGACGAACGCGTCCGGCTTCGGCCTCACCGTGCCGGAGCGGCTCGACGCGCTCATCGAGTCCGGCGCGGTGCCGCCGGTGGTGGGGGTGTTCCCCGACGGCTGGACGTCGCTCGGCGGGAGCCAGTGGATCAACAGCGACGCCATCGGCCGCTATCGCGACTACCTGGCCAAGGACGTGGTGGGCTTCGTGGACCGCACGTTCCGCACGCTGCCCAAGGCGGCGGCGCGCGCGGTGCTGGGGCACAGCTCCGGCGGCTACGGCGCGTTGGTGATGGGGCGCTATCACCCGGAGCTGTTCTCGCACCTGGGCGCGCACTCGGCGGATGCCTACTTCGAGTACTGCTATCTGCCGGACCTGCCGAAGGCCGCGGGCTCGCTGCTGAAGTCCGGTGGCGTGGAGGCGTGGCAGACCGAGTTCCGCAAGCGCGTGCGCGAGACGAAGATGCGCGGCGACGACTTCCCGGTGGTGAACACGCTCGCGATGGCCGCCGCGTACTCTCCGAAGAAGGGGGAGCCGCTCAACCTGGAGCTGCCCTTCGACGCGCAGACGGGCCGGTTGAAGCTGGACGTGTGGAACCGGTGGCTGGTCCATGACCCGGTGCGCTTCGTGCCCAAGTTCCTGGACGCCTTCAAGAAGCTCAAGACGCTCTTCCTCGACTGTGGCACGCGCGACGAGTTCAACATCCGCTGGGGCACGCGCATGCTCGCCGACGACCTCAAGAACGCGGGCCTCGAGCTGGTGCACGAGGAGTTCGAGGACGGGCATTCGGGCGTGTCCTACCGCTTCGAGCGGTCGCTCGCGGTGCTGCTGCCCCGGCTCGCGCGGGAATAGCGCGGCGCGTCCACGCGTGGACATTGGGCTCGGGATGGCGTTTTCGCGACGTCCCGGGCCCGGGGATGCGACGTGGCGCTGGCCAATCCCCTCCCGGAGCGGATAGACGCAGGTCGGACGCGCGCCGCGCGGTGGGGCGGAGGGCGCGATGACCTTCAGGGAGACGGGAACATGAGCAACGACCTCTACGGGCTGTCTCGCGTGGTCGGCGAGAAGGGCGTGCTGCCTCAGCGCGCGAAGAAGCTGGACCCTTCGCTGCCGTGTCGCGAGTCCGAGGTGCTCATCGACGTGGAGAGCCTCAACATCGACGCCGCGTCGTTCAAGCAGATCAAGGGCGAGGTGGGCGGGGACGCGAAGCGCATCGGCGAGCGCATCCAGGAGATCGTCCGCGAGCGGGGGAAGATGCAGAACCCCGTCACGGGCTCGGGCGGCATGCTCATCGGTCGCGTGAAGGAGCTTGGCGCGAAGAGCCCGGCGCGCGAGCAGCTGAGCGTGGGAGACCGCATCGCCACCCTGGTGAGCCTGACGCTCACGCCGCTCGTCATCGAGGAGGTGAAGGCGGTCCACGCGGACATCGACCGCGTCGACATCCGGGGGCACGCGCTGCTGTTCGCCAGCGGCATCTACGCCAAGCTCCCGTCGGACATCCCGGACACGCTGGCGCTGGCGGCGCTGGACGTCTGTGGGGCGCCCGCGCTGGTGGCCCGGCACGTGCGTCCCGGGATGACGGTCGCGGTGCTGGGGGCGGGCAAGAGCGGAGCGCTGTGCCTGGCGCAGGCGCGCCGCAACCTGGAGAGCCGGGGCAAGCTCATCGCGCTGGACGTGTCCCAGGCCGCGCTCGACACGCTGTCGTCCATTGGCCTGTGTGACGTGGCGCTGAAGGTGGACGCGACGCAGGGCGTGGATGTGATGGAGGCGGTGAGCCAGGCGACGGGCGGTCAGCTGTGCGACCTCGTCGTCAACTGCGCCAGCGTGGGGAACACGGAGATGGCCACCATCCTGTCGGTCAAGGACGGCGGTACGGCCATCTTCTTCTCGATGGCGACCAGCTTCACGGCCGCGGCGCTCGGCGCGGAGGGCGTGGGCAAGGACGTCACGATGGTCGTGGGCAACGGCTACGTGCCCGGACATGCCTCGCTGACGCTCGCGTTGCTGCGCACGGAGCCCGCGCTCCTCCAGCTCTTCGCCACCCGCTACGTCTGAGCGCGGGGGGCTGGCTCCACCCGCCGGCGCCGCTTCGTCCGTCGAAGGGCGTCGCGAGCGCCGAGGCGGTGTGTGATTCCCTGGGTGGGCCGCGCGCTCAACGCGTGGCCGCGGCTTCGGGGGCGGGCGCCACGGGGGCCTGGGGTTGCTGGGTCCGTGCCCAGTCGCTGGCGCTTCGGCCGCTGGCGTCGCGGGCGTCCGGGGAGGCTCCCTGCTTGCGCAGCGCCTCGACCACCTCCTCGCGGCCGAAGAGCGAGGCGAACATCAGCGCCGTCTGGCCGAACGTGTTGGTCTGGTCCACGGCGCACGGCTGTTGGTTGAGCAGCGCGACGATGTCGGCGTAGCCCTTGAAGGCGGCGCCCATCAGCGCGGTGTTCCCGTGGTTGTCGCCCGCGCACGCGTCCGCGCCCGCCGCGAGCAGCGCGCGCACGGTGTCGATGTGGCCGTGATAGGCGGCGAGGATGAGGGGCGAGAAGCCGCGCTCGTTGCGGGCCTCCACGGGCGTGCCGGCCTGGATGAGCCCGGTGACGATCTCCGTGTCGCCGACCCGGGCGGCGGCGAGCAGGTAGCGCTCCGCCTCGCTCGTGGCCAGCAGGCGCCCCTGGGGGGCGGGCTCGGCGCGCAGGGACCACCACGCGACGGTGAGGACTCCGCCGACGAGCACCAGCAGGCCGATGGCTCCCATCAACAGCTTGCGAAACATGACGTCCTCCGGACGCGAACAGGGGAGGGGAGCGCGCCGCGCGGTCGATGACGACCGCTCGACCCGGTCCCGCGAGGACCTGGGAAGGGAAACAGGACAGCGGGCCCGGGAGCCCTTTCACGTCGACTCCCGGGCCGCACGGCGGACTTCAGCGGGACGCGAGCGGGGCCACGGCGGCCTTGGCGTCGTCGACCTTCACGCCCACGGCCTTGGCCAGCCTGGTGCCGTACTCGGCGTTGGCCATGAAGAAGTGGCCCACCATGCGGGCCTTCACCTTGGCGTCGCGCACCTGGCCCAGGTCGGCGGCCAGGTTCTTCACCAGGCGCTCACGCCCGGCCGCGTCCAGCGCCGCGTAGAACGCGCCCGCCTGCGCGAAGTTGTCGGACTTGTCGATGGGGCGCTGCTGCGTGGTGCCGGTCAGCGGCAGGTTCGACATCAGGTGGGCGGGGGCGTCCTGCGACTCGCGGGCGATGCTCGGCTCGTAGTTCACGTCGGACTTCGTGTTGGCGAAGTTCATGCTGCCGCCCTGGTTGTTGTTGTTCACCGCGGCCCTGGCGCGGTTGACGGGCAGCGACTGGTAGTTGGCGCCCACGCGGTAGCGCTGGGTGTCGGCGTACGAGAACAGACGCCCCTGGAGGAGGCGGTCCTCGGACGGCTCGATGCCCGAGGGCTGCACGCCCGGGGAGAACGCGGCCTGCTCGGTCTCCTCGAAGAAGTTGTCGGGCAGCTTGTTGAGCGTGAACTTGCCCAGCTTGATGGACGGGACCTTGTCCTCGGGCCAGATCTTCGTGGGGTCCAGCGGGTCGAAGGAGAACGAGTCCAGGTCCTTGGGGTCCAGCACCTGCGCCGTCAGCTCCCACGAGGGGAACTTGCCCGAGCCGATGGACGCGTACAGGTCCGACGTGGCGTTCTGGTGGTCCTCGCCGGCGACGCGCGCGGCCTCCTCGTTGGTGAGCGTCTTGATGCCCTGCTGCGAGTTCCAGTTGAACTTGACGTAGCGGTACTCGCCCTTGGCGTTGACGAACTTGAACGCGTGGACGCCGTGCCCGTTCATCTGGCGGAAGTTCGCCGGGATGCCCAGGTCCGAGTACACCTGCGTCAGCATGTGCGTGGACTCGGGGATGTGGGAGAAGAAGTCGAAGAAGCGGTTCGGGTCCTGCTTGTTCGTGACGGGCGACGGCTTGAGCGAGTGCACCATGTCCGGGAACTTGATGGCGTCCCGGATGAAGAAGACCGGCAGGTTGTTGCCCACCAGGTCCCAGTTGCCCTCGTCCGTGTAGAACTTCAGCGCGAAGCCGCGCGGATCCCGCAGCGTCTCCGGCGAGCCGGACGGATGGATGACCGTGGAGAAGCGCACGAACATCGGCGTCTTCTTCCCCTTGGTGGAGAAGAGGGACGCGCGCGTCAGGTTGGAGAAGTCGCCATAGCTCTCGAACACGCCGTAGGCGCCCGCGCCGCGCGCGTGCACCACGCGCTCGGGGATGCGCTCACGGTCGAAGCGCGCCAGCTTCTCGATGAGGTGGAAGTCCTCCAGCAGGATGCCGCCACGCGGCCCCGCCGTCTTCGAACTCTGGTTGGTACCGACCTGGGCGCCGGTATCGGTCGTGAGGGGGGGCGGATTGGCCGCGAGCGCGGTGCCGCCGAACAGCACGCTGGTCAGGATGAGGGAGCGGGTCTTCACATCGAGTCTCCTCGTGGGGGTCAGGCGCCCGCTCCTTGAGCACGGAACATGCCGCAGCCTGAACTCCAATGAATTCAATGGGTTGATGATTCGGGGTGGGATCGATGCACCGGAATATCGGTGTCGGCACCGCTCCTTCGGTGGAGTGGATCATCGTGTTTTCGGTGTCGATGGAGTCAAAACCGATAATGCGGTGCGGCAGCGCTATCTCGGTATGCTTCCGCGCTTCCGGTGGGCGCAATGGCGGGTAAGGTGCGCCCATGCCAGGCCCGTTCATTGAAGACGCGCAGATTGCACAGGCGCGCAAGCTGGCGGAGGAGATCGTCAACCCGATCTTCGACCTCATCCGCCGCAACACCACTGTTTCCATCGAGCGCACCGTGTTGCGCTTCTTCGGTATTTCCGGGGCGGGGGCCCGGGGGGTTCCGCTCGCCAACCTGATGGTCGACAAGTTGAAGGCCGCCGGGGTGCTCAACCGGGGCGCCGCCTACTGGTATGGGCGGGCGCTCCAATTGGGCGCGAAGAGTCCGCTGGAGGCCGTGGAGCGGCTGACGGCGCTGCCCACCGACAAGCTGGGCCCGCTGCCGGCGGAGCAGGAGCAGAAGCTGCGCGCGGAGGTCCGCGAGGAGGCCCGGGCGGCGTTGGAGGACATGAAGTCCCGCATCGCCCAGCGCGACGCGCTCCGGCAGCAGTTCCCCATGTCTCCCGCGCCGCACAAGTACGTCATCGTGGCCACGGGCAACATCTACGACGACGTGGACCAGGCCCGGGCGGCGGCCCAGGCGGGCGCGGACGTCATCGCCGTCATCCGGTCGACGGCCCAGTCGCTCCTGGACTACGTGCCCCACGGCGCGACGACGGAGGGCTACGGCGGCACCTACGCCACCCAGGAGAACTTCCGCATCATGCGCGAGGCCCTGGACGAGGAGAGCCGCAAGCTCAAGCGCTACATCCAGCTGACCAACTACTCGTCTGGTCTGTGCATGTCGGAGATCGCCTTCTGCGCGGCCTACGAGCGGCTGGACATGCTCCTCAACGACGCGATGTACGGAATCCTCTTCCGCGACATCAACATGCGTCGCACCTTCATCGACCAGTACTTCAGCCGCCGCATCTGCGCCCTGGCCGGCATCATCATCAACACCGGCGAGGACAACTACATCACCACGGCGGACGCGTACGACGCGGCCCACACCGTCATCGCCAGCCAGTTCATCAACGAGTCCTTCGCCAAGCGCGCGGGCCTGAAGGACTGGCAGCTGGGCATCGGGCACTCGTACGAGATCGACCCGTACCGCGACGACACGCTCCTCCTGGAGCTGTCGCAGGCGATGCTGGTGCGCCGCTGCTTCCCGGACGCGCCGCTGAAGTACATGCCGCCCACCAAGCACAAGGAGACGGACATCTTCTTCAGCCACGCGTACGACGTGATGGCGGACCTGGTGGCCATCTGGACGCGGCAGGGCATCCAGCTGCTGGGCATGATGACCGAGGCCATGCACACGCCGCTCCTGGCGGACCGGTACGTGGCGCTCAAGTCGGCCAACTACATCCACCGGGCGGCGCGCGGCATCGACGAGGAGTTCACCGTCCGCGAGGACGGGAAGATCGCCAACCGCGCCCGCGAGGTCTTCGGCCAGGCGATGAAGCTGCTCCAGGAGTGCCGTGACGAGGGCATGGTGGCGGCCATCGGCAAGGGGCACTTCGGCGACGTGAAGCGCGAGGAGACCGGCGGCAAGGGGCTCGACGGCGTGCTGGAGAAGTCGTCCGACTACTTCAACCCGTTCCTGGAAATCCTGGAGGCAACATGATGCTCGGTACGCTTCTGACGATGGTGGTGGCCGCGGGTGGTTCGGCGGACGCGCTGGCGAACTTCCAGGTGAAGAACGTCGCGATCCAGGTGCCGGCGGCGTGGCAGCGCACGGTGGAGGACGGGACGACGAAGTTCCTCGCGCCCAGCGGCGACGCCTACTTCCTGGTGGACGTGGGCGCGGTGCAGACGGCGGGCATGAAGGCCCAGGTCTGCGTGGACAAGATCACCGCGGGCATCGGCGGCACGGGCTGGGAGAAGCTCAAGGTGGGCGGGCAGCCCGCGGCGAAGCGGCTCGACTCGGACCAGTCGACCAATGGCGGAGTGGTGGACACCGTGACGTACGTCGGCTGCGACGGCAAGACGACGTGGTCCATCGTCTTCTTCATGGAGCAGGCGAAGAAGGCGCGGTTCTCGGCGGTGGCCGACAAGGTGGGCGCCAGCGTGAAGATCCTGAGGGCGGGGAAATAGAGCGATGGTGAAGCCGAGCAAGCAGATCATCCGTCCCTACGGGGACCGCCGGGACGACGGCGTGGTGCAGCTGTCGTTCACGCTGCCGGTGCCCTTGTCGGAGAAGGCCAAGGAGGCGGCCGCCGTCTTCACGCGGAAGATGGGGTTCTCCGACGTGAAGGTCGCCGCCGCCGAGCGCGCCGCGGACAACTACACGTTCTTCATCGTGTACGCCCGCTCGGGCATGTACCTGGACTACGCCGAAATCGACGTGCCCGAGGTCGTGGTCAAGAAGATGTCCTTCGACGACCTCAACGCCTTCATCAAGGAGAAGGTGGGCCGGCGCATCGTGGTGTTCGGCGCGTGCACCGGCACGGACACGCACACGGTGGGCATCGACGCCATCCTGAACATGAAGGGCTACGCGGGCGACTACGGCCTGGAGCGCTATCCCTGGTTCGAGGCGTTCAACCTGGGCAGCCAGGTGCCCAACGAGGACCTCATCAAGAAGGCCATGGCGAAGAACGCCGACGCCATCCTGGTGAGCCAGGTCGTCACCCAGCGCGACGTGCACAAGGACAACTCGAGGCACTTCATCGATGCGGCGAAGGCGGCGGGCATCCACGGCAAGGTGCAGCTGCTGCTGGGCGGGCCTCGCGTGGACCACAAGCTGGCGCTGGAGCTGGGCTTCGACGCGGGCTTCGGTCCGGGCACCAAGCCGTCGGACGTGGCCAACTACATCGTCCACGCGCTCCTCAAGAAGGAGGGCAAGGAGCCCCAGGACATGCACTACCAGGGAGAGCCCAAGTGAGCGTGGGAACGAAGGCGATCATCCGGCTGCGCATGAGCAGCCACGACGCCCACTACGGCGGCAACCTGGTGGACGGCGCGCGGATGCTGGGGCTGTTCGGCGACGTGGCCACGGAGCTGTGCATCCGGGCGGACGGCGACGAGGGCCTGTTCCGGGCCTATGACTCCGTGGAGTTCCTGGCGCCCGTGTACGCGGGGGACTTCATCGAGGCGGAGGGGGAGATCGTCAGCGCGGGCAACACGTCGCGCAAGATGCGCTTCGAGGCCCGCAAGGTCATCCGCCCGCGCCCGGATGTGAACGATTCGGCGGCGGACGTCCTGGCGGAGCCCGTGGTGGTGTGTCGTGCTTCGGGGACCTGCGTGGTTCCCAAGGACAAGCAGCGAGGTCAGCGATGAGTCCTCCCATGGTCATCACGGCGGCGATGGTGGGCGCGGAGACGACGCGCGCCCAGACGCCGCACCTGCCCATCACCGCCGAGGAGATCGCCGAGGACGCCGCGCGCTGTCGCGAGGCGGGCGCGGCGATGGTGCACCTGCACGTGCGCACGGCGGAGGGCAAGCCGTCCCAGGACGCGGAGCTGTTCCGGGCGGCCATCCGCGCCATCCGCGCGCGCACGGACGTGCTCATCCAGACGTCCACGGGCGGCGCGGTGGGCATGACGGTGGACGAGCGCTGCGGCCCGCTGACGCTGACGGGCGCGGACCGGCCGGACATGGCCACGCTCACCACCGGCACGGTGAACTTCGGCGAGGAGGTGTTCTGGAACCCGCGCCCGCTCGTGCGGGACATCGCGAAGCGCATCCGCGCCCTGGGCCTGCGCCCGGAGCTGGAGTGCTTCGACGTGGGGATGATCGACGAGGCCCGCTACCTGGCGAAGGAAGGGCTCGTCGAGCTGCCGGCGCACTTCGACTTCGTGCTCGGGGTGCCGGGGACGCTGCAGGCGCGGCCGGAGGTGCTGGACTTCATGATCGCCTCGCTGCCGGAGGGCTCCACCTGGACGGTGGCCGGGGTGGGGCGCTTCCAGCTCCCGTTCGTGGAGGAGGCGGCGAAGCGCGGCGGCAACGCCCGCGTGGGCCTGGAGGACAACATCTACGTGTCCAAGGGCGTGCTCGCGAAGGGCAACTGGGAGCTGGTCGCGGACGCCGCGAAGCGCGCCCGGGCCCAGGGCCGTGAGCTGGCCACGCCCCAGCAGGCGCGCGAGCTGCTGCGGCTGGGCTGAGGCACGGGCCGTGCGCCCGCCGCTGGCCCTGGGGTCGGCGGCGGGCTTTTTGTCGTCTGGGGGTTGTCAGGACTCGAGGGCCCCGGGCGTCGGGCGTCGCCGGACGCCACCCGCCCTTGCAGGTCGTCGGACGGCAAGGGGCCCTGTCACCCGAGGGACCATTCGCATGGACACGGAGCTGAAGGGCAGGGGCGTCCTCGTCACGGGCGGCGCGGGCGGTATCGGCACGGCGCTGGTGCGTGCGTTCGCGGACGAGGGCGCGAAGGTGGCGGTGCACTACCGCTCCAACGAGGACAAGGCGCGGAAGCTGGCCGAGGACGTGGGCGGCGCGGCGCTCCGCGCGGACCTGACGGTGGAGTCGGAGGTGGACGCGCTCGTGCCCGGCGCGGTCGCGGCGCTGGGACGGCTGGACGTGCTCGTGTGCAACGCGGGGAAGTACCCCGCGCCCGACGAGGCCCTCTGGGACATGTCGCTCGCGCGTTGGCGCCAGACGCTGGCGGACAACCTGGACAGCGTCTTCCTGTGCTGCCGCGCGTTCCTCCGGCACGTGGCCACCACGGGGACGGGCAACCTCGTCATCATCAGCTCCACGGCGGGCCTGTTCGGCGAGGCCGGCCACACCGACTACGCGGCGGCGAAGGGCGCGCTCGCGAGTGGCTTCGTCAAGAGCTTGAAGAACGAGCTGGGGCGAGTCGCCCCGCTGGCGCGCGTCAACGTCGTGTGCCCCGGGTGGACGGAGGTGGACCGCAACCGGGCGAAGGTGGCGGCCCCCGGCTTCGTGAAGCAGGTGACCCGGACGATGCCCCTGCGCAAGGTGGGGCAGCCGGAGGATGTCGCGCGGGTCGTGGTGACACTGGCATCGGATCGCATCTCCGGCCACGTGACGGGAGAGGTCGTCACGGTGGCGGGGGGCATGGAAGGACGGGTGCTGCATGACGACGTTTGACGTGGACGTGCGGAAGTACAACCGCGAGGCGTGGGACCGTCAGGTGGCGGCGGGGGACCGGTGGACGGTGCCGGTGGGGCCGGAGGTCATCGCGGCGGCGCGGCGCGGGGAATGGAGCATCGTGCTCACCCCGACGAAGCCGGTGCCGCGCGAGTGGTTCGGAGACCTCGTGGGCAAGCAGGTGCTCTGCCTCGCGGGCTCCGGGGGACAGCAGGCGCCGGTGCTCGCGGCGGCCGGGGCGCGCGTGACGGTGCTGGACAACTCCCCCGCGCAGCTCGGTCAGGACAGGCGCGTCGCCGAGCGCGAGGGCCTGGAGCTGCGCCTGGTGGAGGGCGACATGCGCGACCTCTCCGTCTTCGAGGACGGGAGCTTCGACCTCATCTTCCACCCGTGCTCCAACTGCTTCGTGGACGACGTGCGCCCGGTCTGGCGGGAGGCGTTCCGCGTGCTGCGACCCGGGGGCGTGCTCCTGTCGGGCTTCAGCAATCCGGTCATCTTCCTCTTCGACCCGGCGCTCCAGGAGCAGGGGGTCCTGACGATCAAGTACAAGATGCCCTACTCGGATTTCACCAGCCTCACGGACGAGGAGCGTCGGCGGTACACCGACAAGGGCGAGCCCCTGTGCGTCGCCCACTCGCTCCAGGACCAGGTGGGCGGGCAGCTCGACGCGGGCTTCGTCCTCGCGGGCTTCTTCGAGGACCGGCACGTCGCCGGTGACCAGGTCTCCGAGTATTTCGACGGGTTCATCGCCACCCGCGCGGTGAAGCCCGCGGGGAGGTAGTGGGTCCTCCGGCGTGGCGCGCGCGAAATAACCTTTCGGGGCGCGCGGGGTTTCTCCTGGCAACGGGGCCGCGAGCGGCAGTGCTCGCGGCCCTCCGAACCACTGGAGACACGCACCATGCGTCTGACGACCCTCCTGACGTCCTTCGCCGCCGCCTCGCTGTTGATCGCCACCCCGGTGCTCGCCGGGGATGACGCGAAGTCCGCCGACGGACTGTGCACGCAGAACCATCCTCACCGCCATGGCCACGGTCACCGGGGCATGCGGGGCGGCATGCGGTTGGAGCGCATGGAGCACCGGCTCGATGCCGCGGTGGAGAAGGGCCGGCTCTCCCAGGCCCAGGCGGACCAGTTCAAGGCGGAGCTGCGCCAGCTGCGCGACGAGACGAAGGCGCAGCGTGACGCCGCGAACGGCCAGCTCTCCGACGAGCAGCGCGCCCAGTTCAAGGAGCGCGCCCGGGCCTTGCGCGAGAAGGTGAAGGCCGCCCTCCAGGCGACCGCGCCCGCGACGCAGGGGACCTGACGCAAGGTTTCCGGACA
This sequence comes from Myxococcus stipitatus, assembly GCF_021412625.1. The sequence goes on from NZ_JAKCFI010000017.1 coordinate 106,553, forward strand.
CGCGCCGCGCACCCGGCGCGGGGTGTGGTTCCCGGGGCCGCTCGAGACGGAGCCCGCGCCGCTCATGCTCCATCCCACGGCGGACATGGGGCGTGCCGCCGGAGGAGGGCGTACGGACGCGGCGGTGACGTCGCGCGGCGCCTTCGGGTCCAGCGACAGGGAAGCGCTCCGGCCCGAGTCGCCGGAGCGGGAGCGCCGGTGACGCTCAGGCGCGCAGGCGCTCGGCCCAGGTGAAGTACGAGGCGCGCGCGTCCGCGAAGGGATCACGAAACAGGGCCCGCACCTCGCCCTTGTCCACCTGGCCCGCGTCGAACGCGCGATAGAGCCTGTCGCCGAGCAGATAGCCCAGCGCGTGGCTGACGCCGTGGAACAGGCGGTCCTTGCGCAGGGGCAGCAGCTTCACGGCCTCCTCGGGTGCCTCCACCTCCGCGGCTTGATGGGCCAGCACGAAGGCGGCCACCTGCCGGTCCACGCCCCGGGTCTCGCCGAAGCGCTTCGCCCACTCCGCGAGCCCCAGGCAGGTGCGGCGCGGGTTCACCAGCCGCGAGCCGAAGAAGCCGAGCGCCTCCTCCATGCACCGCGCATAGAACGCCTCGGAGGCGGAGCGGGGCGCCTCCATCGCGTCGCCCACCGCGCAGTGCCGCACGAAGTGCGCGGCCTCCTCCGCCGCGTGGTTCAGTGACAGGGAGGCCAGGTACGCGGTGCGCGCGCGCGGGATGTAGCTGCTCTCGCGCGAGAGGATGTGGCGGCGCAGCTGGGACAGCTCCGCCTGGGTGAAGCGCCCGCGTCGCTGGATGCGCGCGAGCACGTCGCCGTCCGCCACCGTGGCGACCTCCACCGACTCCAGCGCGCGCACCACCGGCACCCCCGCGAGCCGGCCGATCAGCGCCGCCATCTCCCGGAAGCGCTCCGACGCGCCGCGGTCGATCAGCGGCGAGTCACCGGACTCGGCCTCGAGATAGTCCAGGAAGCTCTGCTGGCAGACGACGGGCGAGGCGTTGAGGACGCACACGGTGTCGTCGGCCAGCTCCACCGCCTCGGCCGTGCCCATCTGGCTCTCGCGGGCCAGTCGCCACCAGACGCCCTCCGCGTTCTGGTACACCACCAGCCCACGACGCGCGTCGTCACCGAGCGCGCGCTCCACCTGCGCTGGGAGGTGACAGGGGGCGATGTGGTACTGGCCCACCAGGACCAGGACGAGGGGTCGGTCGCCGGAGCGGGCCACCCGCGCGATGCGCTCGGCGGCGTATGCGTCCCGCAGTGCGAGTGAGCGCTCACCCTGGGCGCGGCGGTCGATTCCCACGACCTCCAGGCGGTGGCGACGGGCGAAGGCGAGCAGGGTGCGCACGGTGGCGCCGGGGCCGAAGCCCGTGTCCTGGGTCCCATGGCCCAGGCGCGCCAGCAGCGAGCGCTCCGAGAGTCGCCCCGCGCTCCAGGCGTCGAGGGCGGACTGGTGGCGACCCTCGATGCACTCGAGGGCGAGGACGACGCGGCGTCCCGTGCCCAGCGCGCGCTCGACGAGCTCCAGGTAAGTCTGCTGCGCGAGCGGCAGCGTGTGGTAGTCGCCCACGTACACCACGTCCGAGGCGCGCACCCGCTGGTGCACGTCGCTCAGGGGCAGCACGCGCCGGTAGCTGGACGTCCGCCGCCGGTAGCGGGCCTCGTAGGCTCTGAAGGCATCTGTCTGCCCGTCCACCACGCGGGCGATTTGCGCCCGCTGACGACGGAAGAGGGCGAGGTGCAGGGCGAGCGAGTCGCGCATGGAGTGCGGCGATCCCTCGCATGGCCTCGGAGACCCGGCAAAAAATCGGCGCGCGTCGTTGTCGCGGGGCCCTTCCTTGACTCGGGAATCGGAGCAAAGGACCATCGACCTGCTTGAACACCGCACTCGCTCGCGCGACCCTCGTCAGCCTCGTTCTCTTCGTGGCGGTACCCGTCCGCGCCGAGGAACCCTCGCTTCTCCACTCCGCGCCCGCCCGCGCCATCGCCGGCCTCCCGCTGAAGCTGGATGGGACGCTCGTGGACGGCGCACGCATCCTCGAGATGTACGTGCGCTACCGGGGGCCCGGGGAGCCCTACGCCCGGGTGCAGATGGAGCGCCAGTACGGCGACCTCTACCGGGGCATCATCCCCGCCGAACACATGGTCCCGCCCGGCGTCGAGTACTACGTCGAGGGCGTCACCGCGGATGGCGAGCACGTGGCCATCTTCCAGACGGAGGCACGTCCCGCGCGCGTGCTGGTGGCGGGGGACGCGCCCGCGTCCACGGCCACCAGGACCCCGACGAGCACGGAGCCGCGTCCGTCGCTCTCCGCCGACGAGCGTCCCGTGTCCCGCTCCGCGGACGAGCGCCCCGCGTCCCGGCTCCCGATGCCGCCTCCACCGGCCGAGAAGCCGCGGTCCGGGACGGCGGCCTCGCGTCCGGCGCCCGCGCCCGCCGCCTCCAGCCGGGAGGATGACTCGCTGGCGGCCCTCACGGCGGAGCTGCCCGAGGATGCCCCCGCCGCGCCCGCTCGCGAGCCGCGCGCGACCACCGCGCCCTCCCGGGAGCCCGTGTCCACGACCGCGCGCGAGCCGACGTCCACGCGCGAGGCGGGGGCGGGGGGGCGGCCTGGGTCGTCCACGCGCGGCACGGCCTCTTCTCGCGAGCCCGCCTCCAGCCGTGACACGAGCGCCGAGAGGGACGCGTCCTCGGGCCGCGACGCCTACGCGTCCTCGTCGCGGGCGTCCGCCGACGTGGAGCCCGCTCACTCGGAGCTCGAGGACGACCTGGCGCTCTACACCGCCGAGGACACGCTGGCGCTGGCGACACGCCACGAGGAGAAGGTCCAGAAGGTGCCGGCCATCGGCGCGTCCTTCAACCGCGATCAGATCAGCGCGCTCGGCGCCCGCACCGTGGCGGACGTGCTGGACGTGGTCCCGGGCCTCACCGTCAGCCGGGACGTGCAGGGCTTCCACCGCACGGCCATCCGCGGCCTGCGCAACGACGCGGAGGTGCTCTTCCTCCTCAACGGGCACCGCCTCAACAACTTCTTCGACGGCAAGGCCCTGATGAACCTCCCGGTCGAGAACCTGGAGCGCATCGAGGTCATCCGTGGGCCGGGCTCCGCGCTCTACGGCGCCGGGGCGTTCCTGGGCGTGGTCAACATCGTCACCGACACCTCGGACGGCGTGCGCAGCGCGGTGTCCGCCGGAGGCTTCCCGGAGAAGGACGACCGGCTCGCCGTCACCGTGAACGGCCACGCCTCCGCCGGGCAGTCGTTCGGCGACCTGCGGCTCTTCGCCGACGTGGACATCTGGAACCAGTCGGGCGACTCCAACATCATCGAGCACGACAGCCTCGACGACGAGGCCATCTCCCAGGGCCTGCGCGACGTGGAGGACCCCGCGGGCAAGACGCAGGACGACCGCTTCCTGCTCAACCTGGGCGGCGGCGCCACCTACGTCATGGGCGACGCGGGCAAGCTGGGTGCCTCCGTGCGCTTCCTCACCGAGAATCGCACCGCGCTGCTGGGACTCTTCGACGCGGTGGCCGAGGACTCCGAGTTGAAGTGGAACGTCCTCATGGCGGACGTCTCCTGGGAGAAGCACGTGGGGGCCTCGGTGCTGCTGCGCGCCCGCGCGGGGTTCGATCAGCAGACCACGGACCGGCGCTTCCAGCTGACGCCCAGCGGCTTCCGCACCGGGCCGGACGCCAACCAGCTGTTCGATGAGGGAATGCGCGAGCAGACGCACGTCTCCGTCCGCACCCTCACCGGAGGCCTGGACGCCGACGTGACGCTGGCGCCCTCCAACCGCCTGTCGCTGGGCCTGGTGCTGGAGCAGCAGTCGCTGGGCGACTACGAATACGAGACGAACTACACGCTGGATACGCGCGTGCGTCCGGACGGCTTCGCCCGGCCCGAGGGGCTCGCGGACCTGCTGGAGCTGGCGGACGGCGCCGTGTCGCGGCGGCTCACCGTGGGCCTGTTCGCGCAGGACCAGTGGACGGTGGTCGCCCCGCTGACGCTCACCTTCGGCGTGCGCGTGGACGCCACGCAGCTGCCGGAGATCGACGGCAGCGGCACCATCACCGGCACCAGCTTCGTGACGCGCATCAACCCCCGCGTGGGCCTGGTGTTCTCCGCGACGGACTCGCTGGTGCTCAAGGCGCTGTACGGGCGGGCCTTCCGCGCGCCGACGCTCCAGGAGCTGGCGGAGCGCATCCCGGACACGGACTACAGCCAGGGCCGCTTCGAGGGCAACCCGAGCCTGCAGCCCGCCACGGTGGACACCTTCGAGCTGGGCGCGGACCTCATCCAGGCCGCGGGCGACGCGCGCGTGCGCCTGCGCGCCAACGCGTTCCTGGAGCTGTTCTCCTCGCCCATCGTCCCGGTGGACACGTCCGGCAACATCGTCCCGCTGCGCAACCGCGAGCTGGGCGTTCGCGTGTACGGCATCGAAGGCGAGGCGCGCCTGGAGGCCTCCAAGCGCGCGAGCGCGTGGTTCAACGCGAGCATCTCCCGCGCCCAGGACATGGAGCTGCCGCCGCAGTCCCGCCTGCTGACGGACACGCCCCAGGCCCGCTTCAACGCGGGCGTCTCCATGCCCATTGGCGCCTGGGTGAACTTCGATCTGGTCGTCCGCGCCGGCGCCGAGCGGCGCAACAACAGCCGCTCCGTGCTGGAGCTCATCCGCCGGTACAAGATTCCCGCCTACAGCCTCATCACCGCGCAGGTCCGCAGCGAGCCCATCCTCGACATCTGGGAGGTGGCGCTCGTGGCGCACAACGTCTTCGACCACGACATGCGTGACGACGTGCCGCGCCCGGACCGCGTCAGCGAGAACCTGCCGCGCGAAGGCATGTCCGGCTACCTCACCGTGAGGGCCCACTTCTGATGCGTCCGACCCGTCTGCTGCTCACCGCCATCGCCCTGGCCTCGCCGCTGGCCGGGTGCATCTCCTACAACGACTCGTGCCAGCCGCTCGTCGCCGACCCGGAGGCCGTCGTCGGCTACCTGGGCGAGGACGTCCAGCTCGACAAGGCCTTCACCCGCCACGACAACAACGCGCTCGGGCAGCTGGTGGCGGACGCGTTCATGCACGCCGAGGACGGCTCCGCGCGCCCCGCGGACATGGGCATCGTCAACGGCGGCTCCCTGCGCGCCGAGGGCCTCTGCTACACGCGCATGTCGCTGAAGAAGGGCCCCCTGACCGACGGCGTGCTGCACGAGATCATCCTCTTCGAGAACCTCGTGGTGACGGTGGACCTCACCGAGCGCGAGCTGGTGGACATGATGGAGGCGAGCGTCGCCAGCCTCTATCTGGAAGGGCAGGCCATCACCTCGCCCTCGGGCGCGTTCCTCCAGGTGTCCGAGGGGACGAAGGTGACCGTGAACTGCGGGGCCGAGGGGCGCTCGCGCATCACCTCGCTCGTCGTGGGGGGCAGGACGGTGAACCTGGCGTCGCCGAGCACCGACCCGAGCATCCGCTACCGCGTGGCGATGCCGAGCTTCCTGCTCGAGGGCGGCGACGGGTATGGAAGCGTGTTCGGCAACGCCGGTCAGAATCCGGACCGCAACCCGGTCCAGGCGCGCAAGCTGGGTGGGACGGACGCGAACATCGCGTCGGCGTACATGCGAGAGAAGTACCCCTCGCCCGTCCAGGCGCTCACCGAGGACGCGTCCCGCGTGACATTCGTGAACTGCGCGCTGCCCGCCCGACCCGCCGGCAGGTGAGTGCCGGGGGCCGGGGGATGAATCAGGACTTGGGCTCGTCCGGATTTGGAGCGGCCGCCACCAGGGGAGTGGCGGTCGACGCCGTCGTGGACACCGCGGTGGCGGCGGGACGCGGCGGCGTGCTCAGCACGTCGTTGACCGACGGCATCTTCCGAATCTCGGCGCGCGCCACCTTCCAGGCCTGCTGGACGATCCACGACAGCGAGCGGTCCTGCCGAGTGGCCTCTCGCTGGATCTCCTCCAGCATGTCCTCGGGGAAGTAGAGGCTTTGCTTGCGGTGGTCGGTGGTGGCCATGCCTGCGCTACTCCTCGCGCGGGTCCTGGCGCTCGTCGCCAGTCACGTCATTGACGGCGGGGAACGACTTGATGCGCTCGCGGGCGATCTTCCATGCCTGCTGCACGACCCACGACAGGGAGCGGTCCTGGCGGTTCGCTTCCTCCTGGATCTCCTTCAGCATCTCCTCGGGGAAGTACAGCGACTGCTTGCGCTTGTCGGTGCCTGCCATACCTGAGTCTCCGGGGCGGATTCGAGGTGACGACCTGAACACACCGGGGCCGTTATCCGACAGACGCCCAAGAGGGTCAACGGTTTCGGAGGACTCGTTCCGCGCTCGCCGGGTCCACACGCGGGCACGTTCAGCCGTACCTGACGTATCCAGCAGGGCGCGAAAAGGAAACGCCCCGGACCTCGCTGAGGGAGGGCCGGGGCGTTTCGGAAAGAGGGACCGCGGGGAGTGATTCTCCCAGCGGACCCGTGGGCCCAGAGGGGGAGGGGGGGGACCCCTAGGCCCAACAGCTTGAAAATTCGACCGTTGCCTCAACAACGCCCTGGGCCGCGCATATTTCCGCTCCGCGACCGCGCCCGTCCGGTGTGACGATCATAAGAACCGACCCCCTTGCCTTCAACCGCACGCGCCTCTGTAACCCTGTTACCCGACATTCCATTCCGCGCCTGTCCGATGGCTCGCACTGCCCCCAAGACCTCGTTGCTCACGCGCGCCCTGATGGAGGCGTACGCGCGCCTCGGACTCGAGGGCCGCTCGGTGTTGCTGGCCGTCTCCGGAGGGGCGGACTCCGTCGCGCTCCTCGTGGGGACGGCGCTCGTGGCCCCTCGACTGCGGCTGCGCGCGGAGGTGGCCACGCTCGACCATGGCCTGCGGCCCGAGTCACGGGCGGAGGTGCGAGCCGTGGCCGCGCTGGCCGCGCGCCTGGGGCTCGAGTGTCACGCGCGCTCGCTGGGGCTGGCGGACGGCGCGGGCGTCGAGGCGCGCGCGCGCCAAGCCCGGTACGCGGCGCTGGAGGCCCTGCGCGTGGAGCGGGGGCTGGACGCGGTGGCCACCGCGCACACCGCGGATGACCAGGCGGAGACGCTCGTGATGCGTCTGGCGCGGGGGGCCTCGCTGCGCGGCGCGGTGGGCATCCAGGAGTCCCGCCCCGGGCTCGTCCGGCCGCTGCTCGGGCGGACGCGGGAGGAGCTGGTGGGGTTCCTGGCGGAAAGGGGTGTCGACTATTCGACAGACCCGATGAACGCCGACCCCGCGTTCTTCCGGACGCGGGTGCGGGCGGACGTGCTGCCGGCCCTGTCGCGCGCGGCGGGCTTCGCGGTGCAGCCCCACCTGGCCGCGTTCGCGCGGTGGGCGGCGGAGGACGACGCGCTGCTGTCGGGCATGGCGGAGTCGGCGTGGCGCCGCCTGCGGCTGGAGGATGGCGCGCTGGACGCGGTGGGCGTGCGCGCGCTGGAGCCGCCGCTGCGGCGCCGGGTCCTCGTCCGGCTGCTGGCCGAGCACGCGGTGGCGACCGACGAGCCGACGCTGTCGCGCGTGCTGCGCGCGGTGGAGGAGGGCGGCAGCGCGACGGTGGGGCGGGGGCTGCGGCTGCGCGCCACCAGCGGGCGCGTGCGCTGCGTGGGCACCCCTGAGCGCCAGGGGCGCGCGGACGACGCCTCGCCGGGTCCGACGCTGCGCCTGGAGGGCGAGGGAGCCCGGGGCGGGCTGGGGGGCACGGGATGGGACTTCCGCGTGGCCCCAAGTGTGCCGCCCGCGGGCGTCCACGGGCTGGCGCTCGAGGCGAGCACGTGCTGGCCGCTCACCGTGCGGACGCGCAGGCCGGGAGATCGGGTGCGCACCCCGGCGGGACAACGGCGGCTCCAGGACGTGTTGGTGGATCTCCGGGTGCCCGCGGAGTCGAGAGATGCGCGGCCAGTGGTGGTCGACGCCGCGGGCACGGTGGTGTGGCTTCCGGGGCTCTGGTCACCCCCGCCTCGGGCGGAGGTTTCCGGACATTACCTCTGGGCGACTCCCCCGGGTCCGAGCAATCAACGGACCTCTTCGTTATAGAGTGGAATGAGCATTGTGAGGGGCGGGCCGCGCACCCCTAAATAGTTGAGGGCTTTTTGCTGTTGCTGATACGGTCCGACGACAGGTGGCTCGCCTGGTGTCGGGCAAATGATTGAAAAGGCTGGGGTTCTTCCTGGCGCGGCCCTCATCCCGCCGAGTACCGAAAGGGCAGCTGACACGTGCGTTCGACTTACAAGACCATCGGGCTCTGGGTCATCCTGATCGTCCTCTTCGTCGCCTTCTACAACTTCTTCTCCCAGAGCAATGACCAGGTCACGGAGCCGTCCTTCACCCAGCTCCTGACGAAGGTGGAGGAGAAGAAGGTCAAGGAGGTGGCCGTCAAGGGCAACACCTACTCCGGCAAGTTCTCCGACACGAACGAGAAGTTCCGCACGACGGGGCCGGCTCCCGACGCCGCGATGCTCAACCAGCTTCGCAAGGACGGCGTCGACGTGAAGTACGAGCGGGAGGAGCAGAACAGCCTCTGGCTGACCATCCTCGGCCAGTGGATGCCGGTGGTCTTCCTGTTCCTGTTCTTCATCTTCTTCATGCGCCAGCTCCAGGGCGGCAGCGGCAAGGCGATGACCTTCGGGAAGTCGAAGGCCAAGCTGCTCAGCGAGAGCCACAACAAGGTCACGTTCGCGGACGTGGCCGGCGTGGACGAGTGCAAGGAGGAGCTGGAGGAGATCGTCGCCTTCCTCAAGGACCCCAAGAAGTTCACCAAGCTGGGCGGCCGCATCCCCAAGGGCGTGCTGATGATGGGGCCGCCGGGCACGGGCAAGACGCTGCTCGCCCGCGCGGTGGCCGGCGAGGCCGGCGTGCCGTTCTTCTCCATCTCCGGTTCGGACTTCGTGGAGATGTTCGTGGGCGTCGGCGCCAGCCGCGTGCGCGATCTGTTCGAGCAGGGCAAGAAGAACGCCCCCTGCATCATCTTCATCGACGAGATCGACGCCGTGGGCCGCCACCGTGGCGCGGGCCTGGGCGGCGGTCACGACGAGCGCGAGCAGACGCTCAACCAGCTGCTCGTGGAGATGGACGGCTTCGAGTCCAACGACGGCGTCATCCTCATCGCCGCCACCAACCGTCCGGACGTGCTGGATCCGGCGCTGCAGCGTCCCGGTCGCTTCGACCGCCGCATCGTGGTGCCGCGTCCCGACCTGAAGGGCCGCCTGGGCGTGCTGAAGGTGCACACCCGCCGCGTGCCGCTGGCGCCGGAGGTGGACCTGGAGGTCATCGCCCGCGGTACGCCGGGCATGACGGGCGCGGACCTGGAGAACCTGGTCAACGAGTCGGCGCTGATGGCCGCGCGGCAGAACAAGGAGCGCGTGGACCTCAGTGACTTCGAGGCCGCCAAGGACAAGGTCTTCATGGGGCCGGAGCGCCGGTCCATGATCATGACCGAGAAGGAGAAGAAGAACACCGCGGTGCACGAGGCGGGGCACGCGCTGCTCGCCAAGCTGCTGCCGGGCTGCGACCCTCTCCACAAGGTCACCATCATCCCGCGTGGCCAGGCCCTGGGCGTGACGTGGAGCCTGCCGACCGAGGACAAGGTCAACGGCTACAAGAAGCAGATGCTGGACCAGATCTCCATGGCCATGGGTGGCCGCATCGCCGAGGAGCTGCTCTTCAACGAGATGAGCAGCGGCGCGGCGAACGACATCGAGCGGGCCACGGAGACGGCGCGCGCCATGGTGTGCCGCTGGGGCATGAGCGAGAAGCTGGGGCCCCTGGCGTTCGGCAAGAGCGACGGCGAGGTGTTCCTGGGCCGCGACTTCAACGCGTCCAAGGACTACTCCGAGGACACGGCCCGGCAGATCGACGCCGAGGTTCGCAGCATCGTCGTGGGCTGCTACGAGCGCGGCAAGAACCTGCTGGTGGAGAACCTGGAGGCGCTCAAGCGCGTCTCCGACGCCCTGGTGGAGTACGAGACGCTCGACGCCGAGGACGTGAACATCCTCCTGCAGGGCGGTCAGCTCACCCGTGAGCGCCCGCCCCCGCGCATCAACGCGCCGCCGAAGGCGACGGAGAAGAAGGACAAGCGGAAGATCCTCGACGCGCTCGAGGGCCTGCCGAAGATGGAGCCGAACAAGGCGTAGTCGGCGGCTCACCGCTGTCGAAGTGACGAAGGCCCTTCCCACCACTCGCGTGGGGAGGGCCTTCCGCTTTGCGGGGCCCGTGTCGCGTGCTCGCCCACGCAGGTGGGTGGCTCCGAGCGCCGTGTGGGGGGCGTGTGTCGCCCTGGCGCCACCGGCCGGGGCGCGGCGATGTGGTGAGGCCCGACGGGGCCCGGTCGCTGCGCTAGGGTGCGCGTCGATGATTCGAGCCCGCCTCATCTGTTCCGAGCGTCCGGACGACCTGACCCTGGCCTTCCGCCGCATGGGCCTGCCTCGGTCGGCGCGCGAGTACCTGCTGGAGAAGGTGCCCCACGCCCAGGTGCTCGTCACCGGGCTGGAGAAGGAGGAGGGCCGCTTCCTCCAGGGGCTGCACGAGCGGTCGGAGGCGCCCGGGCGCGAGGAGTTCCCGGTCTGGGTTCCCGGCGACATGCGCACGCGGCCCGGCACGGGGCTGCTGTCCGGGCGGAGGGACCAGTTCGAGCGGTTGCTCGCGGCGGCCCGCGCGGAAGGGGGCCCGCTTTCGCGGCTGGCCCTGGCGGTGTCCCGGGCGTTGGAGGCGGACAGGCCTCCCGCGCCGCTGACGTTGGGCGGCAGGACGTTCGAATGGGGTTCGCGGACCTACGTCATGGGCATCGTCAACGTGACGCCCGACAGCTTCTCCGACGGCGGACGGTACCTGGGGGTGGAGGCCGCCATCGCGCATGGGCTGGCCCTGGTGGGCGCGGGCGCGGACCTGCTGGACATCGGCGGCGAGTCCACGCGGCCCGGCTCCGAGGGCGTGGGCGCGGACGAGGAGCTCGCGCGGGTGCTGCCCGTCGTCCAGGGGCTGCGCGAGCGGACGGACGTGCCGTTGTCGGTGGACACCACGAAGGCGGCCGTGGCGCGAGAGGTGCTGCGCGCCGGGGCCCACCTCATCAACGACATCAGCGGCTTCGGGCTCGACCCGGACCTGCCCGCCGTGGTGGCGGAAGCGGGCGCCGCCTGTTGCCTCATGCACATGCAGGGAACGCCGAGCACCATGCAGCAGGCCCCCCACTACGACGACGTGGTGGACGAGGTGCTCGCGGTGCTGGAGGACGCGGTGTCGCGCGCGACGAGGGCGGGGGTGCCGCGCGAGCGCATCCTGCTCGACCCGGGCATCGGCTTCGGCAAGACACTCGAGCACAACCTCTACCTGCTGCGGCGGCTGGGGGAGTTGCGCGCCCCGGGGTTGCCCCTGCTGTTGGGCACCAGCCGCAAGAGCTTCCTCGGACGGCTGACGGGTGGCAGGCCACCGGCCGAGCGGCTGGCGGCGACGCTGGGGTCCGTGGCGGCGATGGCCGCGCTCGGGGGCGCGGATGTCGTGCGGGTGCATGACGTCGCGCAGACGCGGGACGCGCTGGCGGTCGCGGACGCCATCCGGCTCGCTCGGGACGGCGGCTCCCTCATGGGGAAGTAGCGGGCGTGGCTTCAAAGCCGCGCCGGGGCTGGTATCGATTTCGCAACCGGCTGGCAGTGTCGGGTGATACAGCCTGGATGCCCGGGCCGTTGCCAGGGGGACGGCGGGGCCCTACCTTCGAGCCCCGGCGGTGGGCGGGGTATAAGCCCCGACGTCGAGAGTCCGGCGCGGCAGGCCCGGCGTGGGAAAGGCGGAGCAGCACCATGGCGTACAGGATGAACACCGCTCCCAAGGAGGAGCGGGCGTCGCAGAAGCTGTTCGGGACGGATGGTGTTCGTGGCAAGGCGAACGTCCACCCGATGACAGCGGAGGTCGCGATGCAGCTCGGACGAGCGCTCGCGTATCTCATCCGCAACGGGCCGCACCGCCACCGCGTCATCGTGGGCAAGGACACCCGCCTGTCGGGCTACATGCTGGAGCAGGCGCTCGCCGCGGGCCTCACCTCCATGGGGGTCGACGTCGAGCTGGTGGGGCCGCTTCCGACGCCGGGCATCTCCAACCTCACCACGTCCATGCGCGCGGACGCGGGCGCGGTCATCTCCGCGTCCCACAACCCGTACGAGGACAACGGCATCAAGTTCTTCTGGCGCGACGGCTTCAAGCTGCCGGACGAGACGGAGGGGAAGATCGAGGAGCTGCTGTCCACGGGCGCCATCGACTCCATCCGGCCCACCGCGACGAAGATTGGCCGTGCCTTCCGCATGGAGGACGCGCGGGGCCGCTACATCGTCTTCCTCAAGGCGACCTTCCCGCGCGAGCTGACGCTGGAGGGGTTGACCATCGTCGTGGACTGCGCCAACGGCGCGGCCTACAAGACGGCGCCCTCCGTGCTGGAGGAGCTGGGCGCGAAGGTCATCACGCTCGGCGTGTCGCCGGACGGCAAGAACATCAACCACAAGTGTGGCGCGCTGTTCCCGGAGAACCTGGCGCGCATGGTGCTCAAGCACGGCGCCCACCTGGGCATCGCCCTGGACGGCGACGCCGACCGCCTCATCGTCGTGGACGAGAAGGGCAAGGTCGTGGATGGCGACGCCATCATGGCCATCTGCACGGGCGAGCTCGTGGCCCGCAAGCAGCTGAAGAAGAAGATGCTGGTGTCCACGGTGATGAGCAACGTCGGCCTGGAGCGCGCCGTGGCGCGCTGGGGCGTGAAGGTGGCTCGCACGCGCGTGGGAGACCGCTACGTCGTCGAGGAGATGCGCCGCAACGGCTACAACCTGGGTGGCGAGCAGAGCGGCCACCTCATCTTCCTGGACCACACCACGACGGGCGACGGCACCCTGGCCGCGCTCCAGCTGCTGGCCGTCATGTGCCGCGCGGGCAAGCCCCTGAGCGAGCTGGCCTCCATCTTCGAGCCCGTGCCCCAGACGCTGGTCAACGTGGTGGTGAAGCAGAAGAAGGAGCTGGGCGAGCTGCCGGACGTGATGAAGGTCATCAAGGCCGTGGAGCAGAAGCTGGGCAACTCGGGCCGCGTCCTCGTCCGCTTCTCCGGCACCGAGCCCAAGGCGCGCGTCCTCGTCGAGGGCGAGGACGCCACGCGCAACGACGCGTTCGCGAAGGAGATCGCCGACGCGCTCGCCAAGGCGCTCAACCGCTGAGCGGCGTCACACGAGGGTGAGCACCCCGAGCGGGTCCGGACGTCACGTCCGGGCCCGTTCTCGTCTTGCGCGTGTTCGTGGGGCGCGGACGCGGCGGTGCGCCTTCGCTAGTAGAGCTCGAGCGCCACGAGGTCCTGCTGGACGCTCTGTCCCCCGGTGCCCGAGAAGGGTTGGGCCTCGCTCCTCGTGTTGAAGAGCTTGATGGTGCCCTGACCGGGAGGGACCTGGAGGACATAGGTGCCGTCGGGGTGGATGGGACCGACGTGCCAGGCGCCGTTCATCTCCACGTGGACCTGACCCGCCTCCAGGTTCCGGCCTCGCGTGTCCTTCACGGTGCCCCTCAAGGTGAGTCCAGGCGTGACCTGGATCCGGACGCTGGTTGCCCCTTTCGGGACATGGCGCCGCGTGTTCGGCCAATCCGGATGCTCGACCTCCAGGTCGAAGGCCTCCGCGGGAGCGGTGCGCAGGTAGATGCTCCCGTCGGGGAGCACCCATCCGACACACAGCCTTTCGCCGTTGTAGGAATGATCGCCCGTCTCGCGGCAGAGCAGCTCCGCTCCCGAGAGACCTCGTCCGTCGGGTGTCTCGACCTTCCCTGTCAGGAGCCGGGTCTTCATGGCGCGGGCCTTCGAGGTGGCCTCGGGCACCTTCGGAGCGCGCTTCAACGTGAAACGCAGGGGGGCTTGCAGGGGGAGTTCGATGGAGCGCGTCTGGTCCTCGTAGCCCTTGCTCGACGCACGGATCCGCAGCGTGCCCGCCGGAAGGTGGGGGAGGGTGAACTTGCCCGGGGGAACCTGTCGCGAGAGCCAGAACGGCGGCCCCGGGTTCTTGTCGTCAGGGCTCGACTGGTCGACGAGCACATGCCCGCGGAGAGGCCTTCCTCGTGCGTCGGACAGGGACCCCTCCAGGGAGAAGGGCCTCGGTGGGTTGATGTCGAGCGTGGCCGACTGTCCGCCCACGTCGATCCGCTGCTTCAGGTACAGCTCCTCCTCGTCGCCGAGGCGCTCCAGGGTGAGGGTGTAGCGCCCCGCCACGACGTTCGTGAACGTGACCGAGGCCTGCTCGGCCGGACGGAGCTTCCTCCCGTACGGGCGCACCCCGGGTTGGTCCACAGGGCCTGCGAGGCGGACGAACTCGTGTTTCACGGCCGCCTCCTTGGGCGCCGTGATGCGGACGGTGACGTCCACGCCCGCCGGGAGGACCCAGCGGACCTCCTCGCCAGGAACGACGACCTCTCCGCTCAGGGTGTGATGTTCCCGGGCGTCCAGGAGGAAGGTGTACCGGCCGGGTTCGAGGTCGGTCACCGCGAAGCGACCCCTGTCATCCGTGCGGGTGGACATCGCGGGGGCACCCACGCAGGACATGGGATAGCCCGGTTGTCCGTAGCGTTTGAGGTGGACGCCGACGCGCGGTACCGGTCGCCCTTCGCTGTCGACGATGGCGCCGCGCAGGGACTCCGAGCGTCGGAGCGTCACCTCCAGCACCCCGCTGGCGGGCTCGTGGACGGTCCTCCATGGCAGATGCGCGGGGGCCTCGAGCGCGACAGCGACGGGGGAGAAGCCCGTCATCGGCAGCTCGAACCGGCCATCCGCCCCGGTGCGTGCCTCGTGGGTGTCACCGAAGGCGTTCACGCCATACACGCCGGCCTTCACCTGGACTCCCGCGAGAGGCGCGCCGTCGGCCCCTCGTACGAGTCCCTTCAACACGCGAGGGGGACCGAGCTCGACGACCACGTCCCGTTCGTCCTCGGTCACCACCGCGACGGACCGCTCCGCCACGTCTTCTCCCCGTGAGGCCGTCAGCGTCCACCACTCGCTGGCGAGCCCTCGGAACACGAAGTGGCCTCGGGCGTCCGTCCGCGCGGCGCGGCTTTGGTCCTCGTGGGTCGCCCGGACCTCGAGGTTCGCCACCGGGCCCGTGCTCGCCACGACCACGCCCTCGATGGTCCGGGTGTCGGAGCCCGAAGCCGGGCTCGCGGTGGCCACCGTGGCGAGAAGCCAGCACAGCACCCAGGAGACTCGGTTCCAGGACGAGAGGGGCATGGTGACCGGACACTCTACCCGGTGTGAGCCGACGGAAGCGGACAGCGCCCCGCTGGCGGGGTGCTCACGGCGGTTGACTTCCAGACGCTGGCCGCGATTAGAGGGACCGGCGCGTGCCGGGGCCCCCGACAATCCCGGCCCCGCGCGTCAAGCGAGGTGCGGTCGAGATGGGACAGCGACTGGGTGTCAACGTGGACCATGTGGCGACGCTGCGGCAGGCGCGGCGGACCACGTATCCGGATCCGGTGACGGCCGCCGCCATGGCGGAGCTGGCCGGCGCGCAGCAGATCACCATCCACCTGCGCGAGGACCGGCGTCACATCCAGGACCGTGACCTGCGAATCCTGCGGGAGACGGTGCAGACCCTGCTCAACCTGGAGATGGCCGCCACCGCGGAGATGGTGAAGATCGCCTACGAGCACAAGCCGGACGTCGTCACGCTGGTGCCCGAGCGCCGCGAGGAGCTCACCACCGAGGGTGGCCTGGAGGTCGCCGGCCAGCGCGAGCACGTCGCGAAGATCATCAAGAACCTCAAGGACGGGGAGATCGCCGTCTCGCTGTTCATCGACCCGGACCTGGACCAGGTGCGCGCGGCGCACAAGGTGAACGCGGACCGCATCGAGCTGCACACGGGCCGCTACTGCGAGGCGCGCAACGAGAAGGAGCGCGCGAGGGAGCTGGCGCGCATCGTCGACGCGGCCAAGGCCGGCACCAAGCTGGGCCTGGGCGTGGCCGCGGGCCACGGGCTCAACTACGACAACGTGCAGGCCATCGCCCGCATCTCGGAGATCGACGAGCTGAACATCGGCCACTCCATCGTCGCGCGCGCGGTGCTGGTGGGCTTCGACCGGGCGGTCCGGGAGATGCTCGACCTGATGCGCAACCCGGGGTAGCGCGCCATGGGCATCCTCGGGCTGGGCCTGGACATCTGCTCCATCTCGCGCATCCAGCGCATCATGGACGGGCCGCGCGCCGAGGCCTTCCTGAACCGCGTCTACACGGAGGCGGAGCGTGCCCTGTGTGGCCAGCGCCATGACGCCGCCAGCGCCTACGCCGCGCGCTTCGCCGCCAAGGAGGCGTTGGTGAAGGCGTTGGGCGCGCCCCCCGGCATCCGGTGGAAGGACATGGAGGTGCGGCGCGACGGTGGCGCGCCGTACTTCGCGTTGTCCGGCGTGGCGCGGGAGGTGATGGAGGCCCGAGGGCTGGAGGCCTTCCTCGCGCTGACCCATGACGCCGACGTGGCCGCCGCCACGGTGGTGCTCCAGAAGAAGGAGAGCTGACCCATGCTGCGAGTCCTCACCGCCGCCCAGATGCGTCAGGCCGAACAGGCCGCGGAGCAACGTCACGGCATGCCCTCGTCGCTGCTGATGGAGAACGCGGGGCGGGGGATGGCGGACGTGGCGCGAGGACTGGCGGGGCCCTCGGGACGCTTCGTCGTCCTGTGCGGTCCCGGCAACAACGGCGGGGATGGGCTCGTCGCGGCCCGCTTCCTCCAGGCGGCGGGCGCGATCGTCCACGTGGTGCTGGTGGGCGACAGCGCGAAGCTGACGCCCGAGGCGCGGCGCAACCTGGAGGCGCTGAAGGGCTTCGGGGTCGTGCCCCGGTCCCTGGAGGCGGTGGGCGAGCCGGGCACGGGCGACGTGGTGGTGGACGCGCTGTTCGGCACGGGGTTGAGCCGGGCGCCGGCGGGGGCCTTCGCGGAGGCCATCTCCGCCCTCCTCCGCTGGCGTGGCGCGGGGGCGAAGGTGGTGGCGGCGGACGTGCCGTCCGGCCTCCAGAGCGACACCGGTCAGGCCTTCGCGCCGTGCGCGCAAGCGGACGTCACCGTGGCGTTCGGCTTCCTCAAGCCGGGGCAGGTGCTGGAGCCCGGGGCCTCGCTCTGCGGGCACGTGCGGCGGGTGGATATCGGCATGGGGGGCGCGGCGTCGCGCGAGGTGACGGGCCCGTCGCTGCTGCGCGTGGAGGAGTCCGACGCGCGCGGCGCGCTGCCCGTGCGCAAGGCGGACACGCACAAGGGCACCTACGGACACGTGCTCGTCGTGGCCGGCAGCCGGGGCAAGACGGGCGCCGCGGCGCTGGTGTCGAAGGCGGCGCTGCGCTCCGGCGCGGGCCTGGTCACCGTGGCCACGCGCTCGGATGTCCTGGACGCCGTGCAGGCGCACTCGGCGGAGATCATGGGCATCCCCCTGGAGGCGGCCGGGCCGCTCGGGCTGGGAGACCTGGAGGCGCTGCTGGCCGCCGCCGAGGGCAAGGACGCGCTCGTCATGGGACCGGGAATCCCGCGCGGCCCGGGGACGGGGGCGCTCATCGGTGAGCTCGTCTCGCGATTGGAGATGCCGGTCGTGCTGGACGCGGACGCGCTCAACGCCGTGGCGGAGGACCTGTCCGTGCTGCGGCGGGCGAAGGGGCCCATCGTCCTGACGCCGCATCCGGGGGAGATGTCCCGACTGGTGGGCAGGTCGACCCGGGAGGTCCAGTCCCATCGCCTGGAGGTCGTGGGTCGACTCGCGACGGGGCTCGGCGTGACGGTGGTGCTCAAGGGCGACCGGACGCTGACGGCGGCCCCGGATGGCCGGGTGTTCGTCAACACCACGGGCAATCCCGGCATGGCGACGGGGGGCTCCGGGGACGTGCTGTCCGGCGTGGTGGGGGCGCTGCTCGCGCAGGCGCTGCCGCTGCCGGACGCGGCCTGGGCGGGCGTGTACGCGCACGGGCTCGCGGGAGACCTGGCCGCCGCGCGGCGGGGACAGCTGGGGCTGGTGGCGGGAGACTTGATCGAACAGGGCCTCTGCGAGGTCTGGGTGAGGTGGGGGCGATGAGCGCCGTGGAGGTCGTGACGCGGACCGTGCAACTGGAGTCTCCCGACGAGACACACCGGTTGGGGGTGCGCCTGGGCGGCTTGCTGGAGTCGGGTGACTTCGTGGGCCTCGTCGGCGACCTGGGCGCGGGCAAGACGCACCTGGTGCGGGGCGTGGCCGAGGGCGCGCGCGTCCCGCGGTCGGAGGTGGCCAGCCCCACGTTCGCCATCGTGTATCCCTATTCGGGGCGGATCCCGCTGTACCACGCCGACCTGTACCGGCTGACGGGCTACGACGACCTCTACGCCACCGGCTTCATGGACCTGGTGGGAGGGGAGGGCGCGGTGCTGGTGGAGTGGCTGGACCGCGTCCCGGAGGCCGCGCCTCGGGAGTACCTGCGCGTGACGCTCAGCCACGCGGGGGGCGAGGCCCGTCGGCTCGTCGCGGAGGCGTTCGGAGCGCGTCCCAGCGCGCTCCTGGCGGCGTGGCTTCCATAGTCTCCGTCATGCCGTCGTGCTACGGGTGAGCCGTCGAGGTCATCTCGGCTTCTGGCTTCTGGAGCGCGTGGAGAAGCTCCAGCGCAAGCTCGCGCCTCACCTCCGGGAGCTCCAGCCGCCCCCGGTTCGTTGAAAGGCGCCTGCGTCAGGCCGCGTGGCGCGGCGACCCAGGCGTGTACGGCGGCAGGCGGTTGGAGAGCTCCGGCACGCGCCAGCGATGGAAGACGAGGCCGGCGTCCACGCCGATGACGTCCTCCTCCTCCACGGCGACCCACGACGGGCTGCCGCACAGCGACTCGCTGGCGACCATGAGCTGCTCGAGCCGCGTGCCCACCTGGGGCAGCACGCCGGGCGTGGCGCGGGGGCAACCCGCGGACACGAAGAGGGTGCGGTTGCGCCGCGAGGCCACCATCACCTCGCCATCCGTGACGAGGAAGTTCATCGCCGAGCGCGGCTTGTTCGACTCACCCACGTCGGTGATGGCGGAGACCAGGCTCATCGTCTCGGCGAGCGCCCGGGCGACGCCCTCCACGGGCGCCGGGCCGCCAATCGGGTGCACGGCCGCCAGCCGGGTGAGGAAGACGTAGAAGCAGCGCTCGCTGTCGGTGGTGCCGCGGATGCCCGCGCGCAGCGTGGGACAGATGAGCGCTTCGATGGCCGGGCGGTGCTGCGCGAAGTCGCGGATGGTGCCGTTGTGCACGAAGGACCAGCGACCGTGCAGGAACGGGTGCGAGTTGCGCAGCTCCACCGCGCCCACCGAGGCCAGGCGGATGTGCGCCACCACCGTGTGAGACGACACCCGGCTGCTGACCCGCTCGAAGTCAGGGTCGCTGTGCGCGGGGCCCACACCATGGGCCACGACAGGCGCGGCTTCCACTCCATAGGCCGCGATTCCCCACCCATCCTTGTGCTCGCGCGACTGGATGAGCAGCGAGTTCTTCTCCGTCACCAACGAAGGATGGACCGCGGAGGGAATCGACGAACGAAATCCAAATAGTCGGCACATGGCTGCAATGGGTACTTATAACGGCCGGCCCCGACGGGAAGTTCTCCCTCCCTCCCGTGCGACGTGCGTGTTGCCAGGCGACGTCGCCTCACCCGCAGGAATCCAGCTCCTGCCGAGCCACGACACGCCCGGCTTTCACCACCGTGCGCGCGTGCCCGATTCCGAGATGGTAGGGCAGATGCCGGTAGGACGCACAACTGAACGACACGAGGTCGCCCGGGTCACCGACTGCCAGCCTGCCTTGTCGTTGCAGTCCCAATGACAAGGCGGCGCCGCGGGTCGCCGCCCAGTACGCCTCCGCCGCACTCAGACCGTTCTCCAGACACGCCAGGCCCAGCACCAAGGCCACGTTTTCACTCATGGCCGAGCCTGGATTGACGTTGGAGCCCAAAGCGATGTTGAGGCCCGCATCGCGGATGCGGCGGCCCGGGGCGTAGGGGCGCATGCGCAGGAAGAGGGTGGAGGTGGGGACGAGGACGGCGGTGACGTTGGCGGCGGCGAGGGCTCGCAGGCCGGCGTCGGTGACCTGCTCCAGGTGGTCGGCGGTGGCGGCGCCCAGTTCGGCGGCGAGCTCCGAGGCGCCGAGGGCGGTGAGCTGGTCGGCGTGCAGGCGCGGCACCAGGCCCAGCGCGCGCGCGGCGGTGAGGATGCGGCGGCCCTCGTCGACGGTGAAGGCGCTGTCCTCGACGAAGACGTCGCAGAAGCGCGCCAGGCCCTCGCGCGCCACGGCGGGGAGGATTTCGTCGATGCACAGCCGCACGTAGTCCTCGCGGCGGCCCTTGTATTCCTCCGGCACCGCGTGGGCGCACAGGAGCGTGGGCACCAGCTCCACGGGGGTGAGCGCGCCCAGCCGCCGCACCACGCGCAGCATCTTCAGCTCGTTCTCCACGTCGAGCCCGTAGCCGCTCTTCACCTCGGCCACCGTCACGCCGTGCGACAGCAGCCGTCGCAGGCGGGGCAGCGCGAGCTGGATGAGCTCGTCCTCGCTGGCGGCCCGCGTGGCGCGCACGGTGCCGACGATGCCGCCGCCCGCCTTGGCGATCTCCAGGTACGTGGCGCCCTGGTTGCGCAGGTCGAACTCCGCGGAGCGCTCGCCGGCGAAAACCAGGTGCGTGTGCGGGTCCACGAAGCCCGGGCCCACGAAGCCGCCCTGGGCGTCCAGCACGGTGGTGCCCGCGCCCACGGCGCCCGCCGGGAGCTGGGCCTCCGGGCCGACGAAGGCGATGACGCCGTCGCGCACGCCCACGCACGCGCCGGGGCGTGGGGTGAGCGCGTCCTCCGCGCGCTCGCGGTGGGTGCCCTCCAGCGTGAGGACCTCCGACGTGTTGCGGACCAGCAGCTCCAGCGCTTCCATGGTGTCAGCGTCCTCCCCGCACTCCCATGATGGGCACGTTCCAGCTCGTGCTGGAGCCCACCTTCGCGCGGCCGAAGCCGCCGGAAATCTCGAACGTCTTGAAGAAGCCCCACTCGAGCCGCGCGGCGACCACGCCGCCGTAGTACGTGGAGCCCTGACTGGTGCCGTTGGACGACAGCGTGTGGACGGCGAAGAAGGGCACCACGCCCACCGACACGTGAGGCTCCGGCTGGAAGGTGAGGGCGCACGTGGCCTCCGCTCCGGCCATGCTGCCCGGACCGCCCTTGCTGGAGTTCATGCCGAAGTCGGACGCGCCGCGCACGGCGAGCGCGGGCGCCAGGCCCAGCCGTTCGGAGCCCAGGTAGTACGAGGCCCCCGCGTACAGCCCGTACCCCGGGAGGGGCAGGGGCAGGAACACCTCGCCCTGGGCCCCGGTGTGCAGGTGCAGCCGTTCGGTGACGGGCCAGGTCATCGCCAGGTCGAAGGCCATGCCCCACTGCTGGGTGGAGAAGCTCGCCTCGTCGCCGCGGAACCGGTCGTCGTCGGTGCCCGACCGGCGCGCCCCGGCGATGGGCGCGCTGAGCCGGGGGCCGGTGCGGATGCCGCCCTGGAGCATCCGCTGGTCCGGAGCGCCGGGCCCCAACCGCATCACCATGGGGCCCATGGCGGTGGGCGCGCAGCCCGCGAGCGCCCCGAGCGAGAAGGCCAGCAGCAGCAGGTCGTCCAGGCGCTTGCGGTGGGGCATGACGGTGGAGGCTACACGGTGATGCCGGGAATCTTCACCCCGCGCTGCTTCGCCACCTCGATGGCCTCCGGGTAGCCCGCGTCCGCGTGGCGCAGCACGCCCATGCCCGGGTCGCTGGTGAGCACGCGCTCGATGCGGCGCGCGGCCTCCGGCGTCCCGTCCGCGACGATGACCTGCCCGGCGTGCAGCGAGTAGCCCATGCCCACGCCGCCGCCGTGGTGGAACGACACCCACGAGGCGCCGTTCACCGCGTTCACCAGCGCGTTGAGGATGGGCCAGTCCGCCACCGCGTCCGTGCCGTCCTTCATCGCCTCCGTCTCGCGGTTGGGCGACGCCACGGAGCCGCAGTCCAGGTGGTCCCGGCCGATGACGATGGGCGCCTTCACCTCGCCCTTGCGCACCAGCTCGTTGAAGGCGAGGCCCGCCTTGGCGCGCTCGCCGTAGCCCAGCCAGCAGATGCGCGCGGGCAGGCCCTGGAACGCGATGCGCTCGTCGGCCATCTTCAGCCAGCGCTGCAGCGACTGCTTCTGGGGGAACAGCTCCGCCACCGCGCGGTCCGTGCGGCGGATGTCCTCCGGGTCGCCCGACAGCGCCACCCAGCGGAACGGCCCCATGCCCTCGCAGAACAGCGGGCGGATGTACGCCGGGACGAAGCCGGGGAACTCGAAGGCGTCCTCCATGCCCCCCAGCTGCGCCTGGCCGCGCAGGTTGTTGCCGTAGTCGAACACGTGGCTGCCCGCGCGCTGGAAGTCGTTCATCGCCTCCACGTGCATCACCATGGACGCGCGCGCGCGCCGCACGTACTCCTCCGGGTCGCGCTGGCGCAGCTCGGCGGCGGCCTCCAGCGACAGGTCCGTGGGGATGTAGCCGTTGAGCGGATCATGCGCGCTCGTCTGGTCCGTGACGAGGTCCGGCTTGATGCCGCGCCGGTACAGCTCCCGGAACACGGACGCCGCGTTGCCGATGATGCCGATGGAGCGGCCCACGCGCTTGTGCTGCGCGTCCTTCGCCAGCGCGAGCGCCTCGTCGAGGTCCCTGGCCACCACGTCCAGGTAGCGCGTCTCCACGCGGCGGCGCGCGCGGGTGGGGTCGATCTCCACGCCCAGGAACACGGCGTTGTTCATCGTCGCGGCCAGGGGCTGCGCGCCGCCCATGCCGCCCAGGCCGCCGGAGAGGACGAGCCGGCCGGACAGGTCCTCGCTGCCGAAGTGGAAGCGGCCGGCGGCGGCGAAGGTCTCGTAGGTGCCCTGGAGGATGCCCTGCGTGCCGATGTAGATCCACGAGCCGGCCGTCATCTGGCCGTACATCATCAGGCCCTTCTTCTCCAGCTCGTGGAAGTGCTCCCAGTTGGCCCAGCGGCCCACGAGGTTGGAGTTGGCGATGAGCACGCGCGGCGCGTCCGGGTGCGTGCGGAAGATGCCCACCGGCTTGCCGGACTGGACGAGCAGCGTCTCGTCGTCGGAGAGGGCCTGGAGGCTCGAGACGATGCGGTCGAACGACGGCCAGTCACGGGCGGCCTTGCCGGTGCCGCCGTAGACGACGAGGTCCTCGGGACGCTCGGCGACGTCCGGGTCGAGGTTGTTCATCAACATCCGGAGCGCGGCCTCCTGGACCCAGCCCTTGCACGAGAGGGTGGAACCACGGGGGGCACGGATGACGCGGGACATGAACAGGCTCCTGGGGTGAGGCGGAACGAAAGGCCCGGCACACTAGCCGAACCCGCGAGGTCGCGGGACAGCACCGTGTGGCTCCGCGCGTCACTGTCCGCTGGTGTGCCGGAGGCCCCGTCCCACGGGGCGGGGCGTCATCCGTCCCGCGTGCTCCCGTGAGGCCAGCTCATGAGTGCAGGGGGCCGCGCTCCTCCTCCACGTCACCCAGGGGCTCGAGCGGCTCCTGTGACGCGGGGCCGTGGAGCACGCCACCCGTCCGGTCCAGGCGGACCTGGTTGAGGACCTCCTTCACTCCGAGCACGGCGTCCGCCACGTCCTCGATGGCGCGCTTCTCGTCGCGGCTGCGCACCCGCCCCAGCAGCGTCACCACGCCGTCGTCGACCTGGACCTCGACGTCCGAGACGTCCATCCAGTCCTGCATGAGCCGGTCGCAGATGTCCGCGTGGATTCGCGCGTCCGCCCGTTGGTAGCCGCGGGGCCCGCGCGCTGTCGCGCCGCGTCGCGAGTCCAGGGGCGGCCGTGGGGGAAGGGCGCCTCCGGCATGTCCCCCGTGGCCGAGCTCGTGGTCGTCGCGTCGGGAGCGGCTGGTGGAGAAGCCGACGACGGGCGGCGCCATGTTCTCCACGCCGGGGCCGTGCCCCGAGGGCTGGGTGCCGCCCAGCCGCACATCCGCTTCGGCGGGGCGCTCGCGGGGGCGCAGCTCACGCAGCTCGTCGAGCCAGGCCTCCGGTTCGTCCCAGGCGTCCACGCCACGCTGGCCGTAGCGGGAGTGGCCCCGTCCGACCTCGCCCTGCCGGTGGAAGGGCGCCTCGTCGCGCGGGCCCCGGCCGCCGCGTCCGAAGCCGCGGGGGGGTGGTTCGTCGAGCGCGCGGAAGGTGCCGCTGGGGCTGTAGCCGGGACGGCGGGCGATGCGCTCCGGGTCCAGGTCGCGGGCCCGCCGGTCCAACGCGCGGTAGTAGTCGTCGTGCGAGCGCCCCGCTCCCGGTCCGCGCGCCCGGTCCAGCTGCCGCGCGGAGTCCGCGAAGTCGCGGTCGATTTCGTAGTCGAGCCGGTCGTGATCTCCCTTCATGGTGCGGTACTCGCGGTCCCGCTCGAGGTCGCGCGAGGGATACCAGGGGGCGCGAGGGCGGCCCGGGGCGACGTGCCAGTCCCTGGAGGTGTCACGGCCGGGGCCTCGGCCGGAGCCTTCCCACGTCCGCCCGGCGTCCCGGGGCGGGTGGCGACCTCCCCGTGGGTCGTCCCGGGGATGGCGCGCTCCGCCACCTCGCCAGTCATCGTCGCGCCTGTTGCCCATGGTCGTGCCTCCTTGCGTGTCGGGTAGACCCCATCTCCAGAGGCTTGGGCGCCCGGATGCGGCTGGCAATGTGGCCTCGCCCCGTCGGTCGTCCGGGCGGGCGCCGGGCGGAGATGACACGGGCGGTGAGGCGGTGGCCGGACGCGCCTGGGAGAGCGACCGAGCATTCCCGCGCGGCCCGGGAGCGGTAGACTCGGGGTCCGCCGCGGCCGGGCAGTCGGCCGCATGGCGCCAAAGGACGGGTCATGGCCGAGGTACAGCGGAGCGAGGAGGAGAGCCCGGGCACGGTGGCGAGCACGCTGGCCCCGGAGTTGCCTCCCGTCCAACCTCCGGAGGAGCCCGAGCCGCCCCGGGTGGCCCCGCCCGCCCGGGTGGCTGGCGGCGTCCCCGCCGTGGTCTCCACGATGAAGCACGCGTGGGGCGAGATGGGGGCGGTGCGCGGGACGCGGCTGCTGCTCAAGGTGAACCAGAAGGACGGCTTCGACTGTCCGGGCTGCGCCTGGCCCGACCCCGGGCACCGCTCCGTCGCGGAGTTCTGCGAGAACGGCGCGAAGGCGGTGGCGGAAGAGGGCACCCGGGAGCGGGTGACGCCGGACTTCTTCCGTCGCTGGAGCGTGGCGGAGCTGTCCGACCAGAGCGACTACTGGCTGGGCAAGCAGGGGCGCCTGACGCATCCCATGGTGCTTCGCGAGGGCGCCACGCACTACGCGCCCATCTCCTGGGACGAGGCCTTCGCGCTGGTGGCCGAGGAGCTGAACGCGCTCGACACGCCGGACGCGGCGAGCTTCTACACCTCCGGCCGCACGAGCAACGAGGCCGCGTTCCTGTACCAGTTGTTCGTGCGGCAGTTCGGCACCAACAACCTGCCGGACTGCTCGAACATGTGCCACGAGTCCAGCGGCACCGCGCTCGGCGAGACGCTCGGCATCGGCAAGGGCACCGTCACGCTGGAGGACTTCGACCACGCGCAGGCCATCTTCGTCATCGGCCAGAACCCCGGGACGAACCACCCGCGCATGCTCACCACGCTCCAGGCCGCCGCGCGCCGGGGCTGCGACATCGTCAGCATCAATCCGCTGCCGGAGACGGGGCTCAACCGCTTCAAGCATCCGCAGGAGGTGCTGCGCCTGGTGGGGCCCGGCACCGCGCTCAACACGCTGTTCCTGCAGGTGCGCATCAACGGCGACGTCGCCCTGTTGCAGGGGCTGGGCAAGGCGCTGCTGGAGCGCGAGGTGGCCCAGCCGGGCACGGTGGTGGCGCGCGAGTTCATCGCGGACAAGACGCTCGGCTTCGACGCCTATGCGGCCCACCTGGGCGCGGTGCGCTGGGAGGACGTGGAGGAGCAGAGCGGGGTGCCGCGCGAGCAGATCCTCGCGGCGGCGGACATCCTGGCGCGCTCCGAGCGCACCATCTTCTGCTGGGCCATGGGGCTCACCCAACACCGCAACGCGGTCGCCAACATCCAGGAGATCGTCAACCTGACGCTGCTGCGAGGCAGCGTGGGCAAGCAGGGCGCGGGCGTGTGCCCGGTGCGAGGCCACAGCAACGTGCAGGGCGACCGCACCATGGGCATCTGGGAGCGCCCCCGTCCCGCGTTCCTGGACGCGCTGGCCCGCGAGTTCGACTTCGAGCCGCCACGTCACCATGGCCTGGACGTGGTGGCCGCGCTGCACGCCATGCACGAGGGCCGCGTGCGCGTGTTCTTCGCGCTGGGGGGCAACTTCCTGTCGGCCACGCCCGACACCGAGTTCACCGCCCGCGCGTTGCGGCGGACCCGGCTCACCGTCCACGTCTCCACCAAGCTCAACCGGGCGCACCTGGTGCATGGTCGTCGCGCGCTCATCCTGCCGTGCCTGGGGCGCACCGAGCACGACGTGCAGGCGACAGGGCCGCAGTTCGTCACGGTGGAGAACTCGATGGGCGTCGTCCACGCGACGCGTGGCGCGGTGGCGCCGGCCTCCGAGCACTTGCTGAGCGAGCCGGTCATCGTGGCGCGGCTGGCCACGGCGGTGCTGGGGGCGCGCTCGAAGGTGCCCTGGATGTCGCTGGTGGAGGACTATGACCGGGTGCGCGAGCGGATTGCCCGCGTCATCCCCGGCTTCGAGGATTTCAACCGTCGCGTCCGGGAGCCGGGTGGCTTCTTCCTTCCGAACGGGCCTCGCGAGGGGCGCTTCACGACGGAGAGCGGCAAGGCCCACTTCACGGTCCACGCCATGCCCCGGCAGGAACTGGAGCCCGGACAGTTGATGATGATGACGCTGCGCACGCACGACCAGTTCAACACGACGGTGTATGGACTGGACGACCGCTACCGGGGCATTCGCGGTGGGCGGCGCGTGGTGATGATGCATCCCAAGGACATCCAGGAGCGGGGGCTCGCGGCGGGCCAGGTGGTGGACCTGACCAGTCACTTCCGGGGCGAGACGCGCGTGGCCCGACGCTTCGTGGTGGTCCCCTACAACATCCCCCGCCGGTGCGCGGCGACGTACTTCCCGGAGACGAACGTGCTGGTGCCCGTGGACAGCTTCGCGGAGAAGAGCCGGACGCCCGCGTCGAAGTCCGTGGTCATCACCGTGGCGCCGTCCGTGGCGACCGAGGCGCTGGGAGCGGGGCCGACACCATGAAGTTCGCGAGCGCGCATGTCGCCCATGGGTGAGTCCGTCTGGCCGGAGTCGCTCCGGTCGCTTCTGGAGGGAGTCGCGAGCACGCCCACGGCCGAGGCGGTGGCTGCCTCCGCGCAGTGGAAGGCGGCGTTCGCCCAGTGGGTGAGCGGGGCGTCGCTCGACGCGCGCACGCACGCCCAGGCCGCCGCGTGGGGGCACCTGTCCGGCGGCGAGCGCTCCCCGTCGGAGTCGCTCTTCCTGCTGACCTCGTGCAGCGAGCTGCTGTGGCCGTACACGGCGACGCCGACAGGGCTGTTGGCGAGGCTCCGGGCACGTCAGGCCGAGGTGCTCTCCGCGCTGCGGGCGTTGGGGGACGCGGAGGTGGAGGCCCGGGTGCGGCGGGAGACCGACGCGGCGATGTCGACGGTGCTCACGCGGTTCCTGAAGCGGCAGCCGGAGTCGTTGAGCGCGCTGGTCGGCGGCGTGTCGTGCACCTTCGACGGGCGGGCCTTGCGCTTCGAGGGCACCGTGGAGGTGGACCTCAAGCAGGCGCTGGCGACGGGGGCGAAGTCCATCGGCCTGTTGGAGCAGCTGCGCGCGCTCCTGCCCGCGACGGCGGAGGAGGGGCGGGATCGGCTCGCGGAGTTCATCCGCGTCCGGGCCGCGCGCGTGCCATGGCAGGAGGCGTCGGAGGTGCTGGCGGAGCGGTTGTTCTCGCTGGCGACCACTCCCGAGGGGCGCGGGGCGATGCGGGGCTTCCTCGCGTGCTATCCGAATGGCCGCAAGGAGCCGGACTGGTGCGCGCGCGCCGGCGTGCTGTTGGCGCGGACGCTGGAGATGGGTGGGGCTCCGCAGGTGGTGGAGAACCTGTGCGAGCTGCTGGGGCGCTTCGATGCGCCGCCGGTGGATGGGCTGCGTGGGGCGCTCGGCGCGCTGGTGGGCAGTGACTTCGACCGCGTGCCGAACCTGGAGGCCATGCGCTTCGTCATCGACCACTGTCTGGCGTCGATGCGAAAGGGCGAGCCGGGGCTGGTGCTGACGCTGCTGTGGTTGGAGGAGCGGTTGTTCCGCGCGGCGGTGCGTCGGGGCCTGCCGGATGCATTCGAGCGACGTGGGCGCATGCGGACGAAGTTGGAGTCGCACGCGACGGGCTTCGCGCAGCTGTGTTGGCTGGCGGAGGAGTGCGCGGACTTGTGGCCCCGGTTGAGCGCGGAGGGCGAGCGCCCGGGGTTGGATGCGCTGGCCGCGTGGCGGCAGGAGGTCGCGGAGCGGGTGGGGCGCAAGCCGATGCTGCGCAAGGCCGCCATCGAGTTCTTCCTGTGGTGCGCTCCCGAGGCCGCGTCGTCCGAGGCGGAGCTCGCGGTGCTGGCGCTCGTCAGGACGGAGACGGACCGGAGGCAGGTTCGCCGGTACAAGGACCATCCGTCCTCGCGCGTTCGTTTCCGTGTCCGCACGTTGCAGACGTGGTTCCAGGGCACGGGGAAGGAGAGCGCCCCCGTCGAGCCGTCTGGCGCGGTCGCGCCCGCTTCGCTGACCGATGCGCTGCGGCACCTGCACGTGACGCGCGCGGTGCCGATGGGTGGGAGGACCTGGCTTCGGGACCGGGACCTGGAGGAGGCGCTGTTCGGCGCCGTCTCGCGAGTGGAGGCGGACTTCGCGGCGAAGTACCCGACGCGGTTCCGTCAATCCACGGTGGACCTGACGGCGGAGCTGCTCGAGGGGCTGCGCGCGGAGATGGAGCGCGTGAAGGTGGACCTGTCCGCGCTGCTCGCGCAGGGACAGCCTGCTCCGCTGGAGTTCGACCTGTCGATCCAGCGGTACGGAGAGCCTGTTGAGCCGCGTGAGGGCGGGGAGGTCATCGCCTCGGCGGGGAGCGGGTCGACACGCAAGATCGCGGGACGGATGCGCCGCTCTCCCCATGTCTCCGGTATGACCGTCGCCGAGCCTCCGACAGCGGCCGTGGTGGAGGCCGCTCCCGTACCGGAAGACGTCAGGCCAGCGGCTACATCGGTGGCGTCGACTGGGGATGGAGAGGTGACGCCGGCTGGAGTGGAGGTTGCTTCCTCGCAAGCCGTGGCACTTGAGGAGGTCGGTTCATCGGCTCCGTCGTCGACGCTCACCGAGAATGTGGGGATGACGTCATCCGGCGTGAGCGCTGCCTCGCAAGCGGTGGCACGGGATGCGGTTGGGACTGCCGCGCCCGTGGATATGGAGCTCGCCAGCTCCGCCCCACTGGACCTCGATTCCGTGTGGACGGCCTCGTCGGATGGAACTGGCGGAGTGGTGCCGTCATCCCTTCGCGTCGGTGCGGAGGCGGTGGGTGACGCGGAGGTGGAGCAGTCAGCGGCCAGTTCCACCGGTTCTTGGGAGGTCGCCCGTCCCGATGGTGCCTCGTCTCCGCTCGAGCTTGCCGCCATCGGGTCACCGGATATGGCTGGAGAAATGGAGCAGGGCGACAACGTCGAGCCTTCGCGCCCGTCGGTACTCACGTCCGAGCCCGCTGCATCACCCGACGCGGTCGAGGGCGCTGCTTCGGTTGCTCCCGTCGCAACGCTGGTTGAAGCCAGCGAGGGTCACTCCGTGGAGGTCATCCACGAGCGCGCGCGGTCCACGTCGCCCCGTCGCCCTGGCGTGGAGGTCGCGTTCATCCTGGATGTGGACGTGGAGGGCTTCCTCCGGACGGAGCGCGCCGTGCTCGTCCAGGTCGCGAAGCTGGAGCAGCGTGGAGAGGGACAGTGGCTGCCCACCTTCCGTATCGCACGCAAACAGGTGGATGAATTGCTCTCGCGGACGGATGCGTCCTTCTGCCTCTTCCTGGCCCCGCCGTTTCCTCGGGCCGAGTGTGGTGTCGTCCCGGCGCGACTCGTGCGCGGTTTGATGGACAGCCAGCGCTCGGCCGCCGGAGTCACGCGCGAAGCAGTGGCCCGGACGGCTCGCTCGTTGGCCCAGTGGTGGATGGGAGAACTCGTGAGCCTCTGGTCGGGCGACGAGCGTCGCCAGGTGCTGGCCCAGGCCTCACGCCTGGATGAGCGCGGTCCGGATTTCATCGTGCGGTTGCGCGTGCGAAGCAGCCGGCCCACCGCGCGAAGCTGATCGCCACGGCGCGTTGCCGAGCCTCGGTGGAAGGTCATGGCTACGCGACCAGCTCCAGCTCCACCTTCTCCAGGTAGCGGGGCACATAGGCATTCCAGCCCTTGGCGCGCACGCGTTGCCGCAGGGCCTCCAGTGCATCCGGTTCTCCGTGGACGAGCAACGTCTGTCGCGGGGGAGACTCGAAGCCCTCCATCCAGCGCATCGTCTCCGTCCAGTCCGCGTGCGCGGAGAACCCACTCACCGATTGGATCTCCGCGGCGACCGGCACCATCTCGCCGTGGATGCGGAGCTCCTTCTCGCCGTCCAGCAGCCTCCTCCCTCGCGAGCCCACGGACTGGTACCCCACGAACAACACCGTGTTCCGAGGGTCCGGCAGCCGGTGCTTCAAGTGGTGCAGCACCCGACCCCCGGTGGCCATGCCCGACGCGGAGATGATGACCGCGGGGCCTTCGTGCATGTTCAGGCGCTTGCTGTCCTGCGCGGAGGTGATGAACCTCGTGCGCCGCGTCGCGAGGGGAGAGCCGCCACGCTCCACCAGGGACTTCATCACCAGGTCATGCTCCTCCGGGTGGGCCAGATAGAGCGGCGTCGCGTCGCACGCCATGGGCGAGTCCACGAACACGTCCACTTCGGGGATGCGCTTCGCGTCCTCCAGGTGGCGCAGGTGATAGAGCAGCTCCTGGGTCCGCCCCACCGCGAACGCGGGAATCACCACCACGCCGCCCCGCTCGAAGGCGCCCGACACGGCGTCACGGAGGGACTCGACGGGCTTCGTCTCCCGATGCTGGCGGTCGCCATACGTGCTCTCGACCACCAGCGTCGTGGCCGAGGCCACGCTCTGCGGATCTCTCAGGATGGGAGCCTGGTAGCGCCCCAGGTCTCCGCTGAAGACCACGCGCTGGCGGGTGCTCGCCAGGTCGAATACGCAGACGGCGGAGCCGAGGATGTGGCCCGCTCGGAAGAAGGTGAGGGTGATGCCCGGGAGGATCTCCTTGGGGCGCTCGTAGCCGAAGGTCTCCATCATCCCCACGGCGCGCTCGGCGTCGCTCACCGTGTAGAGGGGCAGCGCTGGATGATGCCGCGAGTACCCCTCCTTGTTCGCGTACCGCGCCTCCTCTTCTTGCAGGTGCGCGGAGTCCGGCAGCAGCAGCGCCGCGAGGTCGCGCGTGCCGGGCGTCGAGTAGATGGGGCCGTCGTAGCCCTCGCGAATCACGCGGGGCAGTCCGCCCGTGTGGTCGATGTGGGCGTGCGTCAGGACGATGGCATCCAGCTCCGACGCGGGCAGGGGCAGGGGTTGCCAGTTCCGTTGGCGCAGCTCCTTTTGTCCCTGGAAGAGGCCACAGTCGACGAGGACCTGTTTGCCGTCATGCTCGAGGAGGAACTTCGAGCCAGTCACCGTGCCCGCTGCGCCGAGGAAATGGAGGGAGGCCATGGGCCCCATCCTACCGTGGTAGCGTGAGGGCGTTATGAGCACCTCCGCGCGACCCCCAGGCCCGGGGCGCCCGCCCTCGAAGGGCGAGGACGACCTCCAGCAGACCCGGCCCACGGGCACTCAGCGGTCCGGCTTCACGGGAGCGGTGCGTCGCTTCCGCGTCACCGTCCTGGAGGGGGCGCAGCCCGGTCAGTCGAAGGACTCCAACGCGGACACCTTCTCCATCGGTTCGCACGCGCTCAACGACTTCGTCGTCGACGAGCCCACCGTGTCACGCTTCCATTGCGAGATTCGCATCGACCGCGACGGTGCCCGCGTGCGCGACGTGGACAGCCTCAACGGGACGGTGCTCGATGGCGTCCACATCCGCGAGGCCTACCTCCGGGGCGGCAGCGTGTTGCGGTTGGGCCGCGTGAGCGTGCGCTTCGATTTCAGCCCGGAGAGCAACCGGCTGCAGATCTCCGAGCGCACGAACTTCGGCGACCTGGTGGGGACCTCCGTCGCCTCGCGGGTGAGCTTCGCGCTCATGGAGCGCGCCGCCGCCAGCGGCGCCACGGTGTTGCTGGAGGGAGAGACTGGCACGGGGAAGAGCCGCGCCGCGCTCGCCATCCATCGCGCCGGGGCTCGCGCGTCCGGGCCGTTCCTCACCGTCGACTGCGGCGCCATCCCGGGCAACCTCCTGGAGAGCGAGCTGTTCGGCCATGAAAAGGGGGCCTTCACGGGGGCGCTCCAGCGTCGCATCGGCGCCTTCGAGGAGGCGGACGGGGGCACCATCTTCCTCGACGAGGTCGGTGAGCTGCCCGCGGAGCTGCAACCCAAGCTGTTGCGTGTCCTCGAGCAGCGGGAGATCCGCCGCCTCGGCTCGAACAGCTACCAGCCCGTCGATGTCCGTGTCATCGCGGCGACCCATCGGGACCTGCGCGCGGAGGTGAACGCGGGGCGCTTCCGTTCGGACCTGTTCTTCCGGCTCGCGGTGGTGCGCATCCTGATACCCGCCTTGAGGGAGCGGCCGGAGGACATCCCCCTCATCGCCGAGCGCATCCTCGGAGGACTGGGCGCCGGGCCCGAACAGGTCGCGGCCTTGAGCGCCCCCGAGTTCATCGCCCAGCTCCAACACGCGGCCTGGCCCGGCAACATCCGCGAGCTGCGCAACCACCTGGAGCGCTGCCTCGTGTTCCAGGACGCGATGCCCCCTTCGGTGGAGGAGATCGGCTCGGCGGGCGTGCTTCGCAACATGGTCGACCCGAAGCAGCCCTACGCGGAGGCCCGCCGCCGCGCGCTGGAGGTGTTCGAGCGCGAGTACCTCGATGCCTTGATGACGCTGCACGGGGGCAAGGTCTCCCAGGCCGCCACCGCCGCGGACATGGACCGCGTCTACCTCTACCGGCTGCTCCGGCGTCGCGGCCTCCGCGAGTGACGCGCGCTCAGCACGGCGCCTCCTCCGTCAGCGTGCCCGCCGCGCCGCCTCGGGCCCATTGTTCGAGGCGGAGCAGGAGCCCTCCCTCCAATCGCAACGAGCCCGTGTCCGTTCGCTCGAGCCTGGCCGGAGCGGTGCGGAGGTAGAACCTCGCCTCCACGTCGCTTCCCAGCTTCGCCAGGACCGTCGTGAGGAGCCGCTTCGTCTGGGCGCGTCCCCGCTCCCGCTCGCGTTCGCGGTCATCGGGCGTCGCGGGGAGCGGGCGCCACGCGAGGAGGGCGTTCCCACCGGTCATCGCGAGCCGCCAGCCCGTCGCCTCCAGCGTGTCCCGAAGCGCGTCCAGCGCGGCGTCCCGGGTGTCGAGGGCTTCATCCGTGGGCTCGTCCACCCCTTGCGGGAATCGCAGGTCGACGTAGAGCCCCAGCGCCCAGACCTCGGAATCCTCGGGGGCGACGGTCGCGCGCAGCGCGGCGAGGAACGAAGCCACGTCCGGCCACCGCTCGTCCGGGCGTTTGGCCATGCAGCGCAGCATCACCGCCTCCAGCGCGGGCGGTGCGCGAACCCGCTCCGTCAGGCGCGGCGGTGGGGTGTGGAGGTGCTGCTCCTCGACCTCCACCGCGCTGGCGCCCTGGAAGGGGAGGGCGCCGGTGAGGAGCTGGTACATGAGGACCCCGAGCGCGTACACGTCGGTCCGGGCATCGACGGACTGGCCGAGGATCTGCTCCGGGGCCATGGCCACCGGCGTTCCGAGCACCGCGCCCGCGCTCGTCAACCCCGGCCACCCCTCCGTGGGTTGGACCTTGGCGATGCCGAAGTCCACCAGCTTCACCGTGAAGCCCTCCGCGCGCGGTAGCAGCATCACGTTCCGAGCCTTCAGGTCGCGATGGAGGACTCCCGCGCCGTGGGCCTGAGCCAACGCGCCGCCCAGCTCCTCCATCACCGTGTGCAGCTCCGGCAGGGAGAAGGGGCCGCGCCGCGCGAGCCACTGCTCGAGGTCCTCGCCCTCCAGCCACTCCATGGCCAGCCACGGGCGGCCGTCTCTCAGCTCGCCGTACTCGAGGATTCGGACGATGTTCGGGTGGCTCAGCCGCTGGAGCGTGTCGGCCTCCAGCTTGAAGCGACGCAACAGCGCCGTGACGTGGGCGAGCTCCGGGTGCAGCACCTTGAGCGCGGCCGGGACGCGCGTGTCGATGTGCGACGCGCGATACAGGGACGCGGTGAGGCCCGGGTGGACGAGGGCCTCCACGACCCAGGGACCGACGAGGGCTCCTGGTGCGAGCGCGCTTCCGTACAGGGCCACCGCCGTGTCCGGTGGCGCCGTGGCTCGCTCGTCTCGTGACATCACTCCCCCTCCGAGGCCCGCGTTGAGTCGACTGCTATCACGGGCCGTTGCCGTCGTGTCTTCCAACCACGTCCAGGGGGCGCACGCGCGCCGCCCACAGCGGGGCCTCCGTCGCCGTGGTCTCGAGCTCCGCGACCCAGCGTGCCCAAGCCACCGTGTCGCCGGCGCGCCGCGCCGCGCGCGCCGCCCAGACGAGGATCTCCATGCGGTCCTCCGAGGTGACCTGGGTTCGCGCGGCCTCGACCTGCTCCCGCCAGGAGTCGGCGGAGTAGGGGATCGTCCCGTCGGATTCGTCGACCACGCGTCGGACCACTCCACGCATGAGCTGATCCGCCGCGGACAGGCGCGCGAGCGTGGGGGCCTCCTCGAGCCACAGGAGTTGCCGACGCGTCTCCTCGAGGTCGCCCAGCTCGCAGCACAGGCGCGCCACCAGCAGCGCGTCCTGCGCCATGGAGCGGGGGAAGAACCGCTGACTCAGCGTGCCCGCGCGTCGCGCCAGGATGAGCGCCTCCGCCGCGCGCCCCTGGTACCCGAGCAGCGAGGCGAGGTTGAAGGCGGAGGTGCGTTCGATCTGCACGTTGCCCAGCTCGCGGCCCAGCGCCACCGCGCGCTCCAGGTCCTCGCGCGCGCTGGCGATGGCCCTTCGCTGGACGTGCAGCACCATGCGGTTGTTGAGCGTGGCGCCCAGGTGCAGCGTGTCGCCGGTCGCTTCGCAGAGGGCGATGGCCTCGTCGAAGCGCCGCGCGGACTCCTCCAGCCGCCCTGTCCACCCCAACATCGCTCCGAGCATGGCCAGGGCGATGGCCTCCGTCTCCTCGTCTCGCGCCTTCCGGGCGGCGACCACCGCCTCCTCGAGGGGAGTGATTGCGCCCGCGATGTCCTCTCCCCGCACGAAGACACGCGCGCGCGCCAGGGCATGGCGGGCCGCGAGCTCGGTGGGGACGGGGGTGCCGACCGTTCGCAGCGCCTGCTCCAGCAGCGCGGCGGAGCCCTCGCTGTCGTCCTGCCAGTCCAGGACCGTGGCCTCCTCGAGGAGGAGGTCCGCCTCCCGCACGGCGTCGCCTCGTCGCGAGGCGAGGGACCGCGCCTCGCGGAGGTCGCCCAGGGCTTCGTCGACCCGCTGGAGCCGGTAGCGCAGCCGCCCGCGCCCGGACAGCAGCTCCATCCGACGGGCCTCGTCCTCGCGCGGCGCGAGGTCCAACGCGGCCGTGTAGTGTCGCTCCGCCTCCAGCAGGCGATGGGCGCGCCGCCCCTCCTCCGCCAGGGCGTGGTGCAGCTCCAGCGCGAGCCCGGCCTCCCCCGCGCCCAGGGCCAGTCGCGCGCGCCGCGCCCCGGACAGTCCCGGCAGGCTCCTCAGCGCGACGGCGCAGACGCGCCGCAGCGATGCCTCGCCGAGCCGGCTGGCGAAGGCCTCTCGCAGGGTGGGGTGCTCGAAGCGCCAGTGCCGGGGACCGCGAGGGGCGAGCAGTCCGGCCCGGGCCAGCCGCTCCAGGCCGACGCCCGGGTCCCAGGACGGGTCGAGGGCGTCGTCACGCGCGTCCAGGTTCAGGAGCACGGTGGAGACCTCCTCTTCGCGCACGTCGTCGCCCAGGACCGAGGCCACCTGCAGCAATGTGCGGAGCCCCGGGGCGAGCGACGCGAGGGCGCGCTCCGCCACCCGCTCGTCGGGCCCCGTCGCCTCCGTGGCGAGGGTGTCGAGCGCGTCCGCCGCGAGGTACGCGCCGCCCCCCGGGCGCACGCGGATGGCCCCCGCCGCCCGCAGCGCGCGGACTGTCTCGACCATCCGCAGGGGAGAGCGGCCACACCGCTCCGCCAGCTCCCGGAGGACTCCCTCGGCGGGGACGTCGATGGGCCAGAGCCACTGGCGCAGCAACTCGCGGGAGGCCGCCTCGTCCAGCGGGCCGAGCTCGCGTTGGCGGAAGTCCCGCGCGCGCTCACCGAGGTACGGACGCAGCTCCATCAGCCGGCGTCTGCCCGCGAGCACGACGCCCAGGGGAACGCGGGGGCCGCCCAGCGTGGCCAGCTCCAGCGCGTCGAGTGCGATGGGGTCGAGCAGGTGCGCGTCGTCGACGAGGACGACGAGCGGATGACGTGCCGCGAGCTGGTGGAGTCGGGCGGCGATGAGCCGGGCGAGGTGCTGGCGTCGCGCGGCCGGATGCGTGGGCAGGCCCCTGGCCGGGGGCGCGGACGCCTGGAGGAGCTGGTCCACCGCCTCTGCCGCCGAGGTGCCCGGCGGCAGGTCGAGGACCCCGACGAGGAGGTGTCGCAGCCCTCCATCGCTCGTGCTGGCCTCGCCGGCGGGTGTCTCGACGCGGAGTCCGCGCACCTTCCCGGAGGCGGCGAGCTCCCGGTGGTGCTCGTCCAGCAGCCGCGTCTTGCCCACCCCCTCCTCGCCCAGCAGGACCCCCAGGACGGGGCCACCGCGCGTCTGGAGCGCGGGCGCGAACTCGCGCAGCCAGCGCAGCTCCGCGTCCCGACCGAGGAGCGCGACGGCGCGGGGGGCCTCCACCGGGGGCATGGCCTCGGGGCCGCTCCGGGGGAGCGCCTCGTCGTCTCCGAGCCACGTCCTGGCCTCCTTCGTGAGGAACAGGCGCGAGGGCTCGCTTGGGGCCGGCCACCATCGCTCCGGTCGTTCCAGCGCCGCGCCCGCCAGGGTCCACCGTCCCGCACGCTCGCGCACGCGCAGGGCCGCGCGGTGCACGGCGCGCGCGGAGCCCGGGGGCAACACGGGCGCGAGGGCCTCCGCGGCCCGGAGCGCCGCCCTCAGCCCGGCCTCCACGTGGGGCGCGCGCGGGAAGGCGAACACGGCGAGGCCCGCCTCCACCCGGGCCAGCTCCGCGCCAGTCGTCGAGAGGGCCGCCAGCAGCGTGGGAATCTCCCCGGTCGTCCGGACCGCCAGCAACGCCACGTCCCGGGGCTGCAGGGGACGGGGCTTCTCGTCGTCCAACGGACCCGCCGGCGGCTCTTCGGTGGAATCCGTCCCGGGCGTGGGGGCACGGAGCCGCTCGAGGTCCTGACGCAGCGCCGCCGCGCTCGGCGGACGCGCTTCGGGGGCCTTGGCCAGCAGCCGCTGCACGAGCGCCTCGACCTCCGGGGGAATCGCCGTCGGCGCGAGCCGGGAGACGAGGGGCGGGCGACGCGACACGTGCGCGTGGATCACCTCCGCCGCGTCCCCGACGAAGGGCGGCCGTCCCGTCAGCAGCTCGAAGGCGATGACCCCCACGGCGTACAGGTCCGCGCGCGCGTCCACGCCCCGGGCGTCGAGGCCCTGCTCGGGCGCCATGTACTCGGAGGTCCCCAGCCGCTGCCCGGTCCGTGTCACCGTCGTCGCGGGCGCCGCGTCCTCCGGGGCCTCCCGCCAGCGCGACAGGCCGAAGTCCACGAGCACCAGGCGCTCCCCGGCCACGAGGAGGTTGTCCGGTTTGAGGTCCCGGTGGACGACCCCCGCCGCGTGGACCCGCTCCAGCACCCGGGCCAGTCCGAGCAGCAGGCCATGGGCCTCGGGCCAGGTCAGCGCTCCCGCTCCCTCCCACTCCGACAACAGTCGTCCGAGCGTGACGCCAGGGATCAGCTCCATCTCCACCACGGCGGCGCCGAGGCGAT
Organism: Myxococcus stipitatus; assembly: GCF_021412625.1. The sequence continues at coordinate 144,652 of NZ_JAKCFI010000017.1, forward strand.
CCCGGTGCTCACCCAGCAGCGCCGGCGCCGCGGGAGGGCCGACGCGGCGCAGGGCCTCCACTTCGCGGGGGAGCCGCTCCGTGGCGTGCGCCTCCAGCACCTTGAGGGCCACCCGCCTGCCGTCCACGAGCCGGCGCGCCGCGTAGACGCGACCGAAGCCGCCGCGTCCGAGCGCGGACTCCACCTGGAAGCCAGGCACGTCCGGAGGCGGGAGCGAGCCGGGGGGCACTCGGGTGGGGAGCGGCGCTGTCGGGTGGAGAGGGCAGCGCTCCACCACGCGACGGTGGCAGGTGGGACAGCGCATCAAGGTCGTCTGCGAGGGCGGAGCTTGGACGTTCGTGCGTGTGGCCTCCCGCAGCATCGCCGCTCGACGGCGCTGACGGAAGACTCCCCCCTCGCGACGACGGCTGCCCGCCCATGGAGGGACGGGCGGCGAGAGGGCCCGGAGCGGCTCCCCGGGCCCGGAGCGCTAGTCGCTCATCTCCGGCAGGTCTGGCAGGGTGTCCGGGTCCAGCTTGAGGATGACGCACAGCCGCGTCAGGGTGGAGATGGTCGGGACCATCACTCCTCGCTCCACGCGGGCGAGGACCTCCACGGGCATCTCCAGGCGCTCGGCGACCTCCTCCATGCCGAGCCCCGCCTGCTGGCGGGCGGCCTTCAGTGCTGCCCCGAGCACCTCGGCCCTTTCCGCGCGACTCGTCTTCATGGGCGCGAGCATGACGCCATCTGGCCCGCTCGTCATCCAATTCACCACATGCTTGATGTCCGAAGCATGCCCCCCAACAGTGCCAGGGGCCATCGGGTCGCCCCTTCCGGGGGAGGGCGCTCGGGCCCCTGGCGCGTGGGGCGCCCCGGGGCTGCCCCGGAGGCGGGGTGGGCGCCCGCCGGGGCCGTGCGCACGCTGGCGACGGGGGAGCGGCATTGGCTGCCGGGCGGGGGCTGTGTTAGGCCGCCCCTCCCCGCCAGCCTGCCCAGGAGCCAGGAGAAGCGAATGACCCGTCGCCACGTCCGCGTCGTCGGTGCGATGCTCGAGAACGAGCAGGGCCGCTACCTCATCACCCAGCGCCCGCCCACCGCGTCGCTTCCCCTGCTGTGGGAGTTCCCGGGTGGACGCGTGGAGGAGGGAGAGAGCGACCCGGAGGCGCTGGTCCGGGAGATTCACGAGGAGATGGGCGTGGCGGTGGAGGTGCTGGATCAGGCCATGCACACCCGGCACGAGTACCCGACCTACGACATCGACTTCCGGGTGTTCCGCTGCCGCCTCGCGGAGGCGGAGGGCAACATCCAGCACCTGCGGGTGCACGACCACCGCTGGGTGACGCTGGAGGAGATGTCGGGCTACCGCTTCCCCGACGCCGACGCGAAGACGCTGGCGAAGCTGCTCGACCTGGACGCGTGACATGGGGTGGGGGGCGTTGCGCGGCGTGTTGATGGCCCTGGCCCTGGGGGCCTGCTCCAGTCCGAAGCCGGTGCCCCCGGACGCCGGACACGTGGAGCCCACCCCGGAGCCGTCCTCCGTGGGACTCCCGGGGTGCGCGGCCTATGGCGAACCCCAGAAGGTGGGCGTGGTGCCCCGGCAGCTGCCGGAGCTGTCCGGCCTGGCCGCCAGCCGACGCCACCCGGGCGTCTTCTGGGCGCACAACGATTCGGGCAACGACTTCGAGCTGTTCGCCATCGACGAGACCGGCAAGGTCCGGGCCCGCTTGTCCCTGACGGGGGCCGACCCCAAGGACATCGAGGACGTGGCGGTGGGGCCGTGCGCGCCAGGGGACGCGCGCGGGTGTGTCTTCCTGGCGGACATCGGCGACAACTTCGCCCTGCGCGACAGCGTGCGCCTGTACCGGTTGCCGGAGCCGGAGGTGCTCGGCGACGCCGAGGTGGCGGTGGAGGTGCTCTCCTTCACCTACCCGGATGGCGCGCATGACGCGGAGGCGCTGGTGGCGGACCTCCGTTCGGGGCGGCTGGCCGTCATCACCAAGACGCGCCACTCGCTGGGGGACGTGTACGCGCTGGACGGCTTGACGCCCGGCACCGTCACCCAGGCGACGAGGCTGGGCAAGCTGACGGCGCCGGAGGGCCAGGACCGGGTGACGACCGCCGCGTCCCTGCACCCCACCGGGCAGCGCCTGCTCCTGCGCACCTACAGCCGGGTGTGGGAGGTGCGCCGCGCCGGGGCCGCGAACCTGGAGGAGCTGCTCGGCGGCGCCGTCGTGCAGGTCCCGCACGGCAGCCAGGCCCAGGCCGAGGCCATCGCCTTCCTGGCCGATGGGCACGGCTACCTGCAGGGCACGGAGTTCAGCGGTCAACCGTTGTGGCGTGTCGGGTGTCGCTGATCCGCGCCCCGGGCCCCCGCGAGTGTCGTGAAGCCGGCCCGCCGGGTTGACGGTGTGGCGCCGGTGAACATCTTTGGCCGGCTAGAGGTGTCGCCATGCGGGCACGGGGTCCGCACGAGCGAGGAGGGGGAGGGCGAGCGTGCCGACGATGAAGCCACAGGAGCTCCCGCCGGGGATGGGCCCGCGGGGTAAGAAGACAGACAAGCCAGGGTCGCCGGGCAAGGGTTTCAAGTTCGGCTCGCCCCTGGGCTACATCCTGCTGCTCGTCCTGGGCTTCCTGCTCTTCCGGAACGTCTTCCAGGACGCCGGGGTCCGCCGGGTCAGCTACAGCCAGTTCCGCGACGCGGTGGAGTCCGGCAACTTCAGTCGGGTCCAGATCTCCAACGAGTGGGTGAAGGGCTTCCTCAAGGACACCGCGCAGCCGCCCCCCCAGGGGGACCGGCCGCTGCGCGGCGAGCCCAGCGCGCTGCCGTGGATGGCCTACCGCGTCCAGGGGGACGAGTCGCTCGTCCCGCTCCTGGAGCAGAAGGGCGTGCAGTTCGAGGCGGTGCCGCAGTCCGGCCTGGGCGAGGCGCTGTGGATCTGGCTCTTGCCGCTGGGCCTGTTCTTCCTCTTCTGGAGCTTCATGATGCGGCGGGTGGCTGGCGGCATCGGCCAGGGGCCGCAGAGCGTCATGAGCTTCGGGAAGACGCGCGCCAAGGTGCAGGCGGAGGCCGACACGGGCGTGGGCTTCAAGGACGTGGCCGGCGTGGACGAGGCGGTGGACGAGCTGCGCGAAATCGTCGAGTTCCTCAAGACGCCGGAGAAGTTCCGCCGCCTGGGCGGGCGCATCCCCAAGGGCGTGCTGCTGGTGGGGCCGCCGGGCACGGGCAAGACGCTGCTGGCGCGCGCGGTGGCGGGCGAGGCGGGCGTGCCCTTCTTCAGCCTCTCCGGTTCGGAGTTCGTGGAGATGTTCGTCGGCGTGGGCGCGGCGCGCGTGCGGGACCTGTTCGCCCAGGCCACCTCGAAGGCGCCGTGCATCATCTTCATCGACGAACTGGACGCCATCGGCAAGAGCCGCAACGCGGGCATCGCGGGGGGCCATGACGAGCGCGAGCAGACGCTCAACCAGCTGCTGGCGGAGATGGACGGCTTCGACAGCCGGGCGGGGCTCATCATCCTGGCGGCCACCAACCGGCCGGAGATCCTCGACAGCGCGCTGCTGCGCCCGGGCCGCTTCGACCGGCAGGTGCTGGTGGACCGGCCGGACAAGCGCGGCCGCGAGCGGGTGCTGGAGATCCACGCCCGGGGCGTGAAGCTGGGGCCGGACGTGGACCTGAAGGCCATCGCCGCGCGCACGCCGGGCTTCGCGGGGGCGGACCTGGCCAACGTGGTGAACGAGGCGGCGCTGCTGGCGGCGCGGCGCAACCGCGACGCGGTGATGCGCGCGGACTTCGAGGAGGCCATCGAGCGCGTCGTCGCGGGCCTGGAGAAGAAGAACCGCCGCATGAACGAGCGCGAGAAGGAGATCGTCGCGCACCACGAGGCGGGCCACGCCGTGGTGGGGTGGATGCTGCCGCACGCCGAACGCGTGACGAAGGTCTCCATCATCCCGCGCGGGCTGGCGGCCCTGGGCTACACCATGTCGCTGCCCCTGGAGGACCGCTACCTCATGTCGCTCGACGAGCTGCGCGACAAGATGGCGGGGATGATGGGTGGACGCGCCGCGGAGGAGATCTTCATCGGCGAGGTGTCCACCGGCGCGTCCAACGACATCCGCCAGGCCACCGAGGTCGCCCGGATGATGGTGCGCGACTACGGCATGAGCACGCTGGGCCCGGTGGCGCTCAGCGCGGACCACGGCGCCAACTTCCTGCGGTCGGCGGGCCTGCCCGAGTCGCGGACGTACTCCGAACAGACGGCGCGGATGATCGACGAGGAGGTGCGCAAGCTCGTCAGCGAGGCGTTGGACCGGGCCCGCGAGGTGCTCACCACCAACAAGGACAAGGTGCAGGCCCTGGCGGCGCGCCTGCTCGCCGTGGAGGTCGTGGAGGAGGACACCATGGTGTCCATCCTCGGCCCCAAGGTGCTGGCGCAGCGGGGCCTGCTGCACCCCGAGGCCCGGCAGGTCATCTCCGCGCACCCGGTGGGCGGCACCAACGACGAGCAGCCCCCGCCCACCCAGCACAGCCAGACGAAGCTCGACTCCTAGCCGCCTGGATGCCTGCCTCCCTGGCGGGCCCACGCCCCGCGTCGCCGCGCGTTCCTGCGGTGACGCGAGGGCGAAATTATCTTGTCGCGGAAAGGAGGCGTCGCCGTGGAGAACAGGATCGGCAAGAGCTACGTGGCCCGGAAGGCCCTCTTCGCCAAGGGGCTCAAGGAGGGGCGGCTGACGGTGCAGGAGATCGAGGAGGCGCTGCCCGCGGGCACGCTGACGGCGGCGGAGCGCTGGCTCCTCTACTACTCGCTTCGCGCCGCGCAGGTGGAAATCATCGACGAGGTGACGGGCCAGGTCGACCATGGGTTCATGGCCGAGGCCCCCGCCCCGCAGGAGCACTAGCTCCCGCGCGTTGACACGCCCTCGCACGCGGTTAGGTTGGGCCCGCCAACCCGACCCGCGCGCGAGCGCGTCCACCCACCCGCATTCAGGTTCGACATGTCCGGCAATTCCCACACCGACACAACCCAGGAAGCCCAGCACGCCCCGTCCGCGAACGGCACCGGCCCGACGGCCCCAGGTGCCGGTGAGCCCGCGCAGGCCGAGCGCCCCGTCGCCGACGACGTGGTGTCGGAGGCCGCCGGCAACGCGGAGCTGGAGCGGCTCAAGGCGGACCTGGAGGCCTCCCGGCGCCGGGTGGATGAGCTGGCGCGGGCCTACCAGGCCGTCAACAAGGACAAGGAGGAGTTCAAGCAGCGGCTCTCCCGCGAGCGCGAGCGGATGATGGACGTGGAGCGCGGCAACATCGCTGTCGCGCTCCTGGAGGCCATCGACGAGCTGGACCGCGCGCTGTCGATGAGCGCCCAGGACACCTCGGCGCTCGCCCAGGGCGTGCGGATGATCCGCGACTCGCTCCTGGCCAAGGCCCAGGGCATGGGCATCGAGCGGCTCCAGGTGGTGGGCCAGGGCTTCGACCCCAACGTGGCCGAGGCCTCCGACATGGAGATCACCCCCGTGCCGGACGACGATCAGAAGGTCGTCGCGGAGATTCGCGCGGGCTACCGGCTCAAGGACCGGGTCATCCGGCCCGCCCGGGTGAAGGTGGCCAAGTACGTGGCGCCAGCCACCGCCTGAGCGCCCGGACGCCGGGAACGGCGCGGCGGGGTGGGTTGTTGGCGGCGGACGCCATGCGTCGCCGTATAAGCTGCCCCTCCGTGTCTTCCCGACTGTTGTCCGTCCTGTTCGTGCTGGCGTTCGCCCCCGTGGCGGGCGCCGAGGAGGGCCCCCTGGGCCCATGGCTCCAGGCGCGGGTGCGTGAGCACGCCGCCTGGTTCACGGTCCAGCAGGGCGGCGAGGGTCGCCCCGGCTCGCTGGGGCTGTGGCGTGAGCGCGCCCCGGGCGAGGCGGCGCTGCCGAACTTCGTGCCGCCCACCTCGCTGGCGCCCCTGATTCGCGCCGTGGAGGCGGGGGTCGTCAACATCACCACCGTGAGCCCACGGGAGAGCGGGCAGGCGGGGATGAAGCGCTCGACGGGTTCGGGGTTCGTGCTGACGCCCGACGGGCTGGTCGTCACCAACAACCACGTCGTCTCCGGGGCGAGCAGGATCGCCGTCCGCCTGTCGGACGGCCGCGAGTTCCCGGCGGAGGTCGTCGGGCGCGACGCCTCGACGGACGTGGCGCTCTTGCGGCTGAGCAGCGCGGTGGAGGGGGACCTGCCGGCGCTGTACCTGGGGGACTCGGACCGGATGGAGGTGGGCGACTGGGTGGTGGCCATCGGCAACCCCTTCGGCCTGGACCACTCGGTGTCGCACGGCATGATTTCCGCCAAGGAGCGCGTGCTGGGGGTGGGGCAGTTCGACGACTTCATCCAGACGGACGCGCTCATCAACCCCGGCAACTCCGGCGGCCCGCTCTTCAACATGAAGGGCGAGGTGGTGGGGGTGAACACGGCCATCATCAGCCAGGGGCAGGGCATCGGCTTCGCGGTGCCCATCAACCTGGTGAAGGACCTGCTGCCCAACCTGCGGGAGAACGGCAAGCTCGAGCGCGGCTGGCTGGGCGTGGTCATCAACGACGACCGCGACGGCGGCGAGCGCCGCGCGCCCATGGTGAAGGACGTCTACCGGGGCAGCCCGGCGGACGCCGCGGGCATCCGCTCCGGCGACCGGCTGGTGGCGGTGAACGGGCGGACCATCGGCTCCTACCTCCAGCTGCTGCGGAAGGTGGCGCTGCTGGCGCCCGGCACGGAGGCCCGGCTGACGCTGCTGCGCCAGGGCGGCGCGCAGCAGGACGTGACGGTGCGGCTGGTGGCGCGGCCGGCGCAGGAGGCCGCCGAGGGGCTGGTCCAGCGCACCTCCAGCGACGAGGACCTGGGGCTGGCGCTGAGGGATTTGACGCCGGAAGTCGCGGCGCCACTCAAGCAGGAGGCCTGGACGGGGGCGCTCGTGGCGGCGGTGACGCCGCGCAGCCCGGCGGACGACGCGGGGCTGCGCGCGGGCGACGTGGTGATGGAGGTCAACCGCAAGCGGGTGAAGGACGTGGCGGGCGTGCGCGCCGCGCTGTCGCGGGGCAGCGCCGCCGCCAGCATCCTCCTGCGCGTCAAGCGCGGGGACTCGCTCCAGTACATCGCCATCGCCCGCTGAGGGCGCGCCCGTGGGACGGGGTGCTCAGCGGCTGGCGTTGGCGTCCTTGCCGTTGAGCCACAGGCCCAGCTGCTGGCCCGTGCGGCCCTCGGTGACGAGGAGGCCCTCGATGCGGGCGGTGACGCCGTAGTTCTTCCCGCCGCCCTTCTTCGGCAGCGACCACACGCCCTGCGGCGTGAAGACGACGGCGGCGCGCACCCCGCGCATGGAGAACATCCGGTTGAACAGCGACCCGTTCCACCCCTCCGGCAGCGTGCCGGTGACGGTGATGAGCGGGAGCACCGGGTTGCCGTTGGCGTCCGCCTTCTTCGGCGCCCCGTGGGTGAGGGCCGAGCGCCCACCCGGGAAGAACGGGGTGATGTTGATGGTGTACTCGCCCGTGGCCGGGGAGTACGGCCCCGGGGCCAGCATGCCCGCGTCGTCCTCGGTGACGATCATGTACAGCCGCTTGCCCTGGTACTTCTTCCGGAACGCCTCCGCCTGCGCCTTGCACTGGGCGTCCACGAACGCGCCCTCACACGCGCCGATGTAGTTCTCCAGGAAGGCCCCCAGGCCCCCCAGCGGCTCGGCCTCGTCCCGCAGCTTGGCGAAGCGGGCGTCCACGTCGGCCAGGGCAAGGGTGGGCAGCAGCAGGGCGGCGGCGACCAGGAAACGATTCAAGACGGGAGGACTCCGGGAACGGGGGGAGCCGGAATGGTGCCACGTCCGCTCGCCTGGCGGTCAGCCCTTCCGTAGGTAAGTTGGGGTGGATGTAGGTGAAGAAGTTGCCTACATGTGGCTACCATGTAGGGTGTGCCTGTCACTACCTGTTCCGGGAGGCACCCCCAGTGTTCGAGCGTCCTCATGAGCGTCGCAGTCACCTGCGCTTCGACAAGGTCTTCACCGTCTACCTCACGACCCAGGACGGGATGATGCGGGGGGTGGGGCGCAACATCAGCGCGCGGGGCATGTTCGTGGAGGTCCGCGACGCGGTGGGGCTGGGGGAGAAGCTGAAAGTGACGTTCGCGGGCGAGGACGGCACGGAGATGACGTGCCTGTGCGAGGTCCGCTACCAGGTGGCGCTGGCGTTCGGCCGCAAGGACGGGCGCGAGGGCAGCAGCCGCGGGGTGGGCCTGCGCATCGTGGCGTACGAAATCCAGGAGGACGCGCCGCTCCTGCTGGTGGACCGCGAGCGGGTGATGCACTGACGGGAGCGGGCGCCCGGGGCCCGGAAGGGGACCCCGAGGGTGGCCTGTCGGTCCCGGAAGACGGGGCCGCCCGGACTCCTCCCAGCCGGTTCCCGGGAAACGACGAGGGCACGGGCCCCCCGACATGGGAGGCGCCGTGCCCTTGGCGCTTTCAGACGTGGGAAGCGCGGACGCCGGTTACTGCGAGAAGCCCTCGAGGAGGTAGTGGGCCTCGATGCGCTTGAGCGCGAGGATCATCGCGGCGCAGCGGGTGTCCACCGTCTCGCCGATGCAGTACTGGCGGCTGTCGTGCATGTCCGTCTTGCGCGGCTGGTTGCGCGAGATGTCCCGGATGATGCGGTAGTTGCGCTTCATGGCGCGCTCGAGGCGCTGGTCGACCTCGGCCTCGCTCCAGCGCTCCATGCGCTTGTTCTGGATCCACTCGTAGTAGGACACCGTCACGCCGCCGGCGTTGGCGATGATGTCCGGGATGAGCTCGATGCCGCGCTTCTGGAGGACGCGGTCGGCCTCCGGGGTGGTGGGGCCGTTGGCGCCCTCGGCGATGAGCTTCACCTTGAGGCGCTCGGCGATGTCGGCGGTGATTTCGCCGCCCAGCGCCGCGGGGACGAGGATGTCCGCCTGGACGTCCCACAGGTCCTTCTTCTCGATCTTCTGGGCGCCGGGGAACCCGAGCACGCTGCGCTTGAGGTTCTTGGGGTCCTGGACGTAGGCGGCGAGCGCCTGCACGTCGATGCCGTCGCCGTTGTAGATGGTGCCGTCGGCGTCGTTGACGGCCAGGAGGCGGGCGCCCATGCCGGCGAGGATGTTGGCGGCGTGGCTGCCCACGTTGCCGAAGCCCTGGAGCACGAAGGTCTTGCCCTTCACGCTCTCGCCGCGGTCGGCGTAGTAGTCCTCGATGCAGAAGGCGACGCCCTGGCCGGTGGCCTTGCCGCGGCCCTCGGACCCGCCGATGCGCACGTCCTTGCCGGTGACGATGCCGCGCAGGTTGTGGCGCTCGCGCTCACCGTCGGAGAACTGGCGGTAGAGCAGGGCCATGATTTCGGGGTTGGTGCCCACGTCCGGCGCCGGGATGTCGATGTTCGGCCCGATGAGGCTCTTGAGCCGGTACATGAAGCGCAGGGTGATGGCCTCCAGCTCCTCGCGGCCGTACTCGCGCGGGTCGATCTGGATGCCGCCCTTGCCGCCGCCGAAGGGGACCTCGGAGATGGCCGTCTTCCAGGTCATCTCCGCGGCGAGCGCCTTGAAGAGGTCCAGGGACACCTCGCGGTGGTAGCGCAGGCCGCCCTTGTAGGGGCCGCGGGCCTGGTTGTGCTGGACGCGGTAGGCCTTGAAGCGCTGGGACTCGCCGGGGACCAGCTGGTACACCTTGCCGTCCGGCAGGCGCAGGTGGCCCTGGCGGATGGCGACGTCGGAGCCCAGCAGCGCGCGGCCATTGAGGATGATGTTGCCGTTGGCGAGCGCCTCCAGGCCCTCCTTGTTGCGCACCTGCGTCTCCGGCAGGTCGGAGAACTGCTTCGCCTTCTCCGGGGAGAGGGGGATGAGGCGGTCCTTCAGCTTCGCCGTCACATAGAAGATGTGCTCGTAGTCCGGCTCTTCCAGCTCGAGGCGGACGCGCTTGTCCAGCCTGATGAGGTCCGCCGCCCGATGGAAGATCTCCATCGCCTCGGTGTAGACGGTGCGCTTGGGCGTGGGTGCCGGGGCGCGCATGAAGTTCTCTTCGCTGGCCATGACGAAAGTTGCTCCTTGTGGCCCAGCCACGTCGGGGCCAGGCACTCGGGGATAGCGGCGCCCTTATGCGCATAGGCGATTCGGGGGGTCAACCGCCGAGGAGCCGACCTCCAATGCCGAAAACCAGAACGATGACGGGGACTTATGGCAACGCGCTGTGTCAGCAACGCGGGATGCACCGTGTCATGGATGTCACGGTCTGGACGATTTCATTCGTGCTCAAGCGACCGGGCTCGGGAAGCAGGCAGGGGGGCACACCATTTCTCCTTGCCCTACCCGAAACGCCATGGTACTTCGCGCACCGCCTTCCGCCGACATAGCTCAGTTGGTAGAGCAACTGATTCGTAATCAGTAGGTCTCCGGTTCAAATCCGGATGTCGGCTCCAGAAAACGCAAGGGCTTGGGTGACTTCGGTTGCCCAAGCCCTTTTTCTTTGGTGCCGCTGGCGTTGCCGGTTGCCGTGGGTTCGGAGGTCGTCCCCAGCGGCGCTTGCGCTGGAGGGCGTGCCCTCAAGCCATCCTCTCCCTGTGTCGAGAGAAGACGAGGCCGTCCTTCCGGACCGCGCCGATGCACAGGAAGTCGCCGGAATCGAAGCCGACATGGAGGACTCGCTGGGCGGCATCCCCGAGGAGCGTCGGTCCTATGTGCCGGGCGAGATGCCGGACCGCGAGCGCGGCGTAGGCCAGCGCCAGGGCGTACTCGGCATCGTTCCCGAGGCCGTCCTCGTGTTCGTAGGCGAGCCGGTAGATGGAATCGAGGATGGCGGAGCCCGAGTCGGGCGTGTCCTGGCCCCATCGCTGCCGGAACAGCCAGTCGGGGTTGGTCGCGTCATAGGGGGCCCCGATGAGATGCATGTCGGCCGTCGCGCGCCCCCGCACGGTTGGGTTGAAGAGGCCAAGCCATAGGCCGGTGATGGGCGCTGGCGGCGGGGTCGTCCGCATGATGGTTTCGAGCCATTGCTGAAGCCGCCGGAGCTCTCCCTCCACATCGAGTGTCCCGAGGGTGGACCAGTCCGGGTGGCGGTGAGCGTCAAGGTAGTTGTCGCGTGAGAGGATTCAGCCGGTGCGCTTCGCCTCCTGCACAGCCGGGGTGAGGTTCGGAGAAGGGCCGAGGCGGACGGGGCCCGCCGGCGTCCAGTTGCGCGTG